>JAJZSC010000158.1 GCA_021849995.1 Bacillota bacterium
AGCAGTATAATACGGCATAACAAAGCTTGGAATGACTGTCATTGTGAACAGTACCACTTTCGGATTTACAAACTGCGTTAGGAAGCCAGAAACAAACGTAGCGGTTTGTATCTCAGCCGACTCTGAGACATCCATTTTGTATATTTGATAAGCAAGATAGAGTATATAGAAGCTTCCGATGATCTGCATGACAATTAAAATCTTTGGTATTACTGCTATAAGTACAGTATTCAACACAGCGGAAATACCAAGTAATAAACCAAATGCAATTGTTGCTCCATATGAATATTCCATTGCCTTTTTTGTCCCCAAATTATGTGCTGTGGATAATATAACAATATTTGTAGGCCCAGGTGTAAATGTAACAATAACACAGTATATAAAAAAAGATGAAATATTCATGAAGCAAACTCCTTTGAACGTATTTTCATGAATTATACATCTTTAAATTTAAGGCATATAGTATGTTATTGCAGAGTTAAAGGTTTGTATTAAAAACATCTTACGAATGCGCCACACTGAAAATCATATCACATAGAACAACTACCAATTATTCTTACCCAGTAGTAGAAATGCCGTCCAACCTATATTTAGGTGGACGGCATTCGTAGGATAATGGCAAGTTTTGGATTATAATGAAACTGTAAAGAATGAAGACTGCTAATCATTGTATACAAAAAGTTTACTGTGGATAAATCTGTAAAGACACGCATTAAAAATGGCTTTAGAGAGGAGAAAGTTTATGGAAATAAGATTAATATAACTATTAATCCAATGTCTTGATAGTAAATGTATCATCCGCATTGAATATTAGTCGATACCTTTCATTAAGGTCGTAAAAAATAATCAGAGAACTATAAAGCCCTACAGGTTCACACGTACTTCTGTGAAAAAACTCCTTTTTCAAATAAATTATTGCGTCGTCATTTTCAGACGTTGAATAAATCCTTACATCAAGATTATCCAATTCAACTGCAAATGTATCGTTATTCTCATTAAGGTTTAACAAATGCTCACAAATGAGTTTTTCCCTAATTTCTTTCAGGTCATTTTTAATAATCTTCATTTAAAATTACCTCCTTGAGTTTATATTAATTCTACCCAAAGAAGCAAAAATTAATTATAAATATATGAGAATTATATAGTTCAATCGTTATTGAACAATGTCCCTCTGTCATAGACATAAAAAGTTCGTCATGCTTCCATGTTTCGGCAAAAACCATGTGCCTTTAGCTGTTTATGCATTTTTGCTCGGTCTGATAAATCTTGCCATAGACCCAAATCTATTTGGGACGAGAACTCTCCCTTATATTGAACTTTGACAACATGAAACAAATGATACGCATTATTCATAGCCAATTATCCGAAGTTAGGCACAAAAAAATCAAGCTTGAAGTAGAGCTTGAGTAACTTAAAACCTGACATTTTGAGGATCAAAAATACCTAACTTTGGATAATTAAAATAGCACGAAACCGCGACAATTGGTGCTTTTCACTATGGGGATTGAATATCTAATTCCTAGTCTAATTTAATGAACTTAAGGAAAAGTCGGCAACAAAATGTATCAGAGAAGCGTTAAATCACGCAAAAATAGATATAGCTTCCCCCTCCCCAAAACAGGGCAATTTTTTGAACATATACAGTTTCGCGAGCGATTGGTGGAGATTTACCCAGACTCATAAATTGTTTAGGTTTATCAGAACCGCAGATAGGGCATTTAGATAAATCCATTCCGGTAATCTTAAGGATAAGTTGTAGAATAGATGATTTTTCCATAGTTAATAGAGGCGTATGGGTAAGCTGCTTGCACAACTTTAGTTTGGTGGTCTTATTACGATTTCCAAGCAAGCCGTAGTGTCTAATTTTCATAAATCCATTCGGGAGAATATGAATAAGAAATCTACGGATAAACTCGTCGGCAGAGAGTGTCATCAACTTCTGCTTACTGTCATCCTTGTAATCCCTCCATTTGAAAGTAACCCTATCTTTCTCAAGACTGACGATGCGCTTATTGGAAATAGCCACTCTGTGAGTATACCGGCCCAGGTATTCAACAACACAAGCAGCATTTTTAAACGGTGGTTTGCAGTAAACAACCCACTCTTTGTTATATAAAGAAGATAGCAGTTCTTCAAAATCCTTATTGTTGGCAAGATAGGCTTGGCTACCGTGAAATTCTAATTTGTTTTGGTTGTAGAGCTGTTTAAGGTGATACAAAAATTTTCCTCTAAACTTCCGCGAGAGAACTTTAACCGGAATAAAGAATTTCTTTCGGCTGTTCACCCATTTTCCGATCGAAGATAGCCCGCCGCCAGGGACAATCGAGTGAACATGGGGATGATGTATGAGATTCTGTCCCCAGGTATGCAGGACCGATGTGAAACCAATTTTTGCCCCAAGATATTTTTTGTCAGAAGCTAATTCAGTAAGCGTTTCAGCAACGGTCTTAAATAAGAGAGTATAGATAGCTTTTTGGTTTTCAATCCAGCGTTCTTTGGCAAGGGCTTGGCATTTGGGGCAGTGCCTGTTTCGGCAAGAATTGTAGGAAATCCGAGTATGACCGCATTCATCACAAACTTCCTTGTGACCGCCTAATTGTGAGGTCCTGCATTTTTGGATCGCGGAAATTGCTTTATGCTGGACCAGAGTGAGCTTATGGTTAGTTCGATAAGTATTGCCATGTTTGAGGAAGATATCTTGAACCTCAACCATTGGCCTTATCCAATTCAACAAGCTCATCAAGGGGACTCTTCACGTTAAGTGATTCGATTTTAAGCAAATGTAAATAGAAACAGGTTGATGCAATATCCGTGTGTCCCAGCAATTGTTTAATGTGAAAAACACTGACACCCGATGCCAGTAGATGAGTTGCGAAACTGTGGCGCATACTATGAACGGTGACCTTTTTACTGATGTTAGCTTTCGTTACATATTTATGAAACAGATTTTGAATAGCTCTACTGGTCAAAGGAGCAGCCTTACGATTTCTACTGTAAAAAAGCCAATCTTTAGGGCGATAAGTTTTCCAATAAGTTCTGAGAATATCGAGGTTAGCTTGTGAAAGCAGAGCATATCGGTCTTTACTGCCTTTAGCATTACGTATGAACAACTGCATTTTGCTGCTGTCGATATCTGAAACTTTAAGGGAAGCAACTTCACTAAGGCGAAGCCCTGCACCATAAAGAGTCATTAGAATGCATTGATCTCTTAAGTTATCGCAGGCATCAAAAAGAGCCTGAATTTCCTCTTTGGTAAGAATGTCGGGGAATTTACGTTGTTTTCGGTGGCGGGGGATTTGCTTTAGATTCAACTTAGTGTTTAATGTGACACCTCAGACGGGAATCTTTGGATATAACCAAAAGGAGAGCAGATAAGCTCTCCTTAAAAGACCCGCGTCCGGAAATCTTTTTGCGCAATGCCCTATAGTCCTTAATATTTATAGGACAAAATTTTCAAAAAGCGTCCTCCCGGTCCATAAAGCGGAAGGACAAAAGAAATTAATTACATGAAGAAAGCTAAAAATGCTTTCGACATATTGTAACATATATTTACATATTTGTGTCAAAAAGTTATTTGGTAAATTATTACTCGGGGATTTTAAGTAGGCCCCCACCGTTACTAGTGAGAGCATAGGGCCTGAAAGCGAATACCACTAATATTGTATACTAGTGTAGCCGATTCGGAACCTACTCCTCCACAAAAACCACTTGCAGGTATTCAGCTCATACTTGATTTCGTACGGCCGCAGCTCGCCGTTAATCTCAGATTGGCAGCGAAAAATGAGCATCCGGTTGCCGGCGAGTTTTTCTTCCGCCCCATGGATAACCTGCTCAATCTTAACGGGTGAGGTTTATCGTTCTCAAACCAGGCCAAGGCTTCGATAGAGGCTGCTATGGTCTTCACTTAACCACCCCTACTTCATAATTGCTTATGAATAATTCGCTGGCTAAACTGCTTTTATCCGTTCTACAGACCGAATATCTCACTCCTACCTGGTTAATGTTAAATCTGGAATATAACTCTCGAATCTCCTGATGGTCATTAATACTCAGCAAGAACTTTCCTTGAATTTTTGAAAGGCATTCCTTGTAATAGGTAATAGAATCTGACAGCCCTGTTAACATCGGATGTGCCAGCGATACTTAAGGCCTTGTATTTCTGAAAGATCTCTCTTGAGACAAGTAAATAATCGAATGCCTGGATGAATTGTTCAGGCTTTTCTTTTAAAACTCGAAAGAAGTTGACCAGCTCGGAGTTAATGAAGGGAGAGTTGACCAGACTCTCCTCTTCAAAGATGATACTATGGCCGTTACAAACTATACAATATGCTTGTTCGTCCAAAAGGGTTACAAGCTTGTTTAGCTTTCATCGGAAACGGTAGAGAGCTTTTTTGTTTGTTAAGTTAAAATATGTAAAGGAGAGCTTTAACTGCTCTCCTTTTTGGTTACCTATGTGGTGGATCTCCTTGAAGTTAGTGGCTTTATTTCTCCAAGGAGTCAACCATTCTGATTCTATTATATCCAAGTATCAATCATGTAAGCTGGTATGTTTTGTCTGTGCGTCTTTGAATAATAAATTTAACCTTGGGCAAAATACTCCTCGACAGATTTCTCTTCCTCTTTATTTGGCTCTCATCGGGAACGGTGGGGGCTATTATTTTATGAGGTAGTTTCTCTGTAGCCACATATCATACCTTTCGACAAAACCTTACCTTTAACGCTATTGAAGTTAGTAATACTTAATACTAGAATATTCAAGGGTGCAATTTTGCTTAGGATGGTGTTCTAGAAATGAAACTCAAAGTCACCGAACAAATAGAAGAGTTAAGAATAGAAATGCAAAAAATTGCTTCAGATAAAGATCTTACGGATCCCAAAGTGGTAAGAGCTAGTGAAAGGCTTGACGAATTAATTAGTCAGTTTTACTTGAGCCAAAGGAAGAAAATATTGTAAAGTACATAAAAAGGAGAGCTTACCTACTCTCCTTTTTCGCTGTCTGTATTTCGTGGACATCATCTTCAATTCTACGTTGCCTCGACCACTCCATTTGCTACAGCTGTTTTGATTAGGTAGTATAGGAGTGCAAGGCTGAACAACCAGACGAAAAATCGGTTCCTCTGGTTTTTGTGACATTTATCATATAGCTCCGTTCCCGATATGTTGGGGAAATCGGATCAAAAAGGTGGTTCCCTCTGAGCCACTCTTCACTTCTATCTTCGCAAAATGCCTTCGTGCAATGTTATAACACATTGGGATGCCTAACCCTGTACCATTTTCTTTAGTTGTGAAAAATGGAGTTCCAAGTTTTAAAACATCTTCTGGTTTAATTCCAGTTCCTTCATCTTTTACACTTAGAACTATAAATTGATTATCCATAAATGTTCTAATCGTGAGGTACCCATTATTATGCATTGCTTCTAAACCGTTACGGGCAAGGTTTAAAACCAGTTGAGTAATCTCACTTGAATCAATATCTAATTCAGTAATCTCTCCTGGTTCGAAGTTACACTTCTTATCTTGACTATAGGCATATGCTAGAATTAAAGGAAATAGATTAGTTAACAACGTGTTTAAGCATTGTCGTTTAAACTCTGTTGATTTATTTTTGGCTATAGATAAAAAATCGGTGATTATGGAGTTGGCCCGATCAAGTTCCTCAATCATCAGGTCGAAATAGCTTTTGTATGGAAGTAAATCACTTTTTGTGTGAAGAATTTGGAGAAACCCTCTGATTGTAGTCATTGGATTTCGAACTTCATGCCCAAGACCAGCAGCCAATTGGCCGATGAGGTTAAGCCGTTCTAGTTTAGTCACTTCAAGTTCTATTTGCTCCCTTTTGTCAAACTCTTCTCTCAATTCCTTTGTTCTATCATCAATAAGTAATCCAAGGCTAAGCCCATGTGCAGATAGATTCCTAGTGTTATGAATTAGTTCTGTAACCTCTTCAAAAGTAGTCATTGCACCAATTATGACACCCAACTCATTCTTTAATGGGCATGAACTAACGATTGCTATTTTAGAAATACCTTCCTGAAAAGCAAACTCAAGTTCAAAACCTGAAACTTCATCCCCGTACCTAGCAGATCGTACAATTGGCAATTCGTCTGTCAACAACACTTTTCCATTATGAAGAACCTTGAATGATGGAAAGTTTAAGGGAGAAAAGTTTCCCCAATCCTCTATTCCGAAGAATCTTGCTGCAACTGGATTATGTACTATTTTCTGACACGTAGTGTCTATTGCTATTGAAACTCCCCCAGGCATCAACTCTGGTAGTTTGTCTGATAGCATAGTACTCTGTTTGAAAACTTTTTTAACTAAATCTAACACTGTAAAAACTCCATTCTAAAAACTATTTCTTATGCTCTTGGGTAGGTTAAACATGTCATATAACAATTATAGGTTCAGTATTTAAAGTTTAAGAACAAAAAATAGGATAATACCTTTCTATCTAAATTTTCCAAACGAAATGACATTCTACATCTATAGACGAAATCCCTTTTGGCAATAGGACTAAAGGCCTAGTAAATTATATATTAAAAAAAACAAACCATAATTATTTTTGCTTAAATAAATGAACCCCTTCCCAAATTACTATTATTTAAGGAAGGGGTTCATTTAATTAATTTGACCAAATACTTTCTACAAAACTGGCCCTCGCCGTGATTGAATTGCCGGGGGCTGGGAGCAGTATCCTTTTCGGCAGGTTTGTCTTGTTCTTGTGGAGTTTGGGTCTGTTTTGATTCTTCTACCTTCGTTGGGGCGTAGTTGTTGGTGCAACATTGCTTGAGCATCCGCTAATATAATAGTGCGATGAATATACCCGCAATTTTTGTTCTCAACAAAGTACGCAATTAAATTCACTCCTTTTCTTGAATTTCTCAAACGTAATGTGTTAGATTCCTAAAAATTCAATGTCACAGTGCTAGTTCCTGCCCTACGACATTCTTTTTTACACATGGGGCACATCAAACATTCTGATTTCTTAGGCTTCTCCATAAAGCTAAAACTTGCAGAACATGATGTTGTCCGAACAGCCAGGCTTCGCGAGGTATACAATGTTTAGCGATAATCAAAGATTCATAGAGAACTTTACAAGAATATCGACAAGTACAATCACAAATTTGTTCTCTTGTTTAACCCTTCACATCATGGATGTATGTTACATAACATATATTTCAAAATAATGTAATTAATGGGCAGGATAATTCTCCCTTTTGTCGAAGAGATAAGTTGAAAGGGAGGGAGATATATGTA
>JAJZSC010000159.1 GCA_021849995.1 Bacillota bacterium
TCCTAAAAAAGTGCCTGTTTTTATTGGTTGGGCACGACCGGCTCTTAAGTCTGCAGTGGAAGTATTAGGACTAAGGCTTATTGAGACGGCTAACTTAGATGAATTGGCCATTTTGAATTCTATTCCGTCAGCAGAGGGAGCAATACAAATGGCCATGGAATCTACAAATATAACTATTCATGGTAGTCAATGCTTTGTACTCGGTCTAGGGCGGAGTGGTTGGACTTTAGCCCGGATGTTAAATGGAATGGGGGCAAGAGTTACAGGAGTAGCACGTAAACAACCTGACTTAGCCCGTGCATCGGAGATGGGATTAAGACCAGTACATTTTTCTGATCTTGAGGATGAGATTAGTAAGGCGGAAATTATCTTCAATACAGTGCCTAAACTGATTTTAGACCGTGTGATGTTGGAGAAGGTGGCTCGTGAAGCAGTAATAATAGATCTCGCCTCTATACCTGGTGGAACAGATTTCGACTTTGCTCAGACACTAGGGATTACGGCTCGTTTGGCTCCTGGACTTCCAGGAATCGTTGCTCCAAAATCGGCAGGTAGAATTCTTGCTCAGGTTTACCCGCAACTGATTGTTCGCCACCTTACTACGTATAGCTTCGAAAGTGGAGGTGCGAAGGGATGAGGTTAGCAGGTTTAAAGATAGGATTTGCTTTAACTGGTTCACATTGTACACTTAATGAAATCGTTGGTGTAATGAAGCAACTGGTTGATGAGGGCGCAGATCTAACTCCTATAATTTCATTTTCAGTGGAGACGATGGATACAAGATTTGGAAAAGCTAAAGATTGGATTAGTCAGTGCAAAGAAATAACACAAAAAGATCCAATCCATACTATTCCACAAGCCGAGCCTATCGGTCCACAAAAGAAACTTGATTGTCTGGTAATTGCACCTTGTACTGGAAATACATTAGCAAAATTAGCTAATGGAATTACAGATACCCCGGTCTTAATGGCCGCAAAAGCACATCTCCGCAACCAAAAGCCGCTAGTTATTGCCATATCCACAAATGATGGGTTAGGTCTAAACGCCAAAAACATTGGTACTTTGATTATTACAAAAAATATATTTTTTGTACCCTTTGGCCAGGATAATCCACGTCAAAAAGCGAATTCTTTAGTAGCTCATATGAATAAAATACCTGATACTGTTATTGAAGCAATCCAAGGAAAGCAAATACAACCATTACTGGTCGATTACCATTAAGCGACATTCACTGTTAAGGGAGATTAGGTGCCCTGCTGGAATTAAGCAAGGCACCCTTTTATCACTTATTTATATTTCTAAAAGGGGGACATTTTTAATGCCTAATGTAGCAATTGTTGGGGCCACAGGAGCAGTTGGACAAGAGTTTCTTAAGATTCTAGCGGAGAGAAATTTTCCGGTAGAAGAGCTGAGGTTGCTTGCTACGAAACGTTCCGCTGGTAAAATTATTTCCTGGCAAGGTACTGAATTAGAAGTCCAAGAGACTACTCATGATAGTTTTAAGGGAATAGATATTGCTTTATTTGCTGGGGGCTCCTCCAGTACGGAATTTGCTCATTCTGCAGTCAAAAGTGGTGCAGTAGTAATTGACAATAGCAGCGCCTTTCGTCTTGACCCCAATGTCCCATTAGTAGTGCCTGAAGTAAATCCAGGAGATGTTAGCTGGCATAAAGGAATTATCGCCAACCCTAACTGTTCAACCATTATAATGGTAGTAGCATTAAAGCCGATTTTTGATCTTGCCGGTATTAAACGTGTAGTAGTTTCGACTTACCAAGCAGTTTCAGGTGCTGGGAGAGAAGGGATTGAGGAGTTGGAATCACAACTTAAAGCATGGGCTAATGGTGAAGACATGGTTAAACAGGTTTTTCCGTATCAGATTGCGTTCAATCTTGTACCCAGGATTGATGTCTTCCAGGAAGGTGATTATACTAAGGAAGAATGGAAGATGGTCAAGGAAACCAGGAAGATATTTAACGTTCCAGATATGGCCATTACTGCGACTACAGTCAGGGTTCCGGTATTAAGAAGTCATTCTGAATCTATAAATATTGAGACTGAGAAAAGGGTTACGGTTCAGGAGATAAGAGAGTCGTTAAGCAAAGCCCCGGGAGTAATTGTAGTGGATGACCCGGTAGGGGACAGTTACCCTATGCCATGGTTTACTTCTGATACTGACGAGGTTTATGTTGGTCGTATTCGGAAGGATTTTTCAATTGATAATGGTTTTAACATATGGGTAGTTGGGGATCAAATTCGAAAAGGTGCGGCAACTAATGCAATACAAATAGCTGAGCTATTGCTCTAAAAGATTGTTTGTTGTAGGGGAGGGGTTAGGAGTGCGAGTATTAGTTCAGAAGTTTGGAGGGACATCAGTCGCTACGGCTGAACGCCGGGCTCAAGTAGCGGCAAAAGTATCTGAGGCGGTAAGAGATGGTTACTCACCTGTGGTTGTCGTTTCTGCGATCGGAAGAACTGGAGATCCCTACGCTACTGATACATTTATAAATATGGTTAAAACTATTTATACAGATATTCCAAAAAGAGAATTGGATCTCTTGATGAGCTGTGGGGAAGTTATATCCGGCACTGTAATGGTAAGTACGCTTCAAAGTCTTGGTTTTGACACTGTGCTTTTGACAGGCGGGCAGGCAGGGATAATTACCAACGATTGCTTTGGGGATGCTCGCATCATCCGAGTGGAGCCTAAGAATATTGTAGAGCACTTAGAAGCTGGCAAAGTCGTTGTAGTTACAGGATTTCAAGGAATCACAGAAGGAGGGCAGGTAACTACCCTAGGACGGGGAGGAAGCGATACTACCGCTTCAGCGCTTGGAGTTGCGCTTAATGCTGAAGCCATAGATATTTATACTGATGTTGAAGGAATAATGACTGCTGATCCTCGCATAGTTGAGGATGCCAAGATTTTGGATATGATAACCTATAATGAAATATGCCAACTTGCTCACCAAGGGGCTAAGGTAATTCACCCCAGGGCAGTAGAAATAGCAATGCAAAGAAACATTCCTTTACGTATTAAGTGTACATTTTCCAATGCACCGGGAACATTAGTAACAAGTATGCAGCCTGATATGGGAGCTGGCACAGATATTACCGGGGATAGAATTATTGCTGGAATTGCGCATACTCCTAATGTAACACAAATAGGTGTTCCGACTGCAGACGTCGATGATGTTTTAACTGCACATAAACAGATATTTAAAGGTATGGCCCTAGCAGATATTAGTGTAGATTTTATTAGCGTCCAGCCTGAATTGGTGCTTTACACTGTTCCAGATGAGATTGCGAATAAAGCTGTTAAGATTCTGCAGAATTTGGGTTTTAATGCTGTAACGGTTCCCAGCTGTGCCAAGGTCTCCATTGTTGGAGCAGGAATTGCCGGAGTGCCGGGAGTTATGGCTGATATGGTGGAAGCTTTGTCTGATGCGGGAGTAAAGGTATTGCAATCAGCGGATTCTCATACAACGATTTGGGTCTTGGTTGACAAAGAAGACATGGTTAAAGCAGTCCAAGCTCTGCACAGGAAATTTCGTCTTGGTGTTTAGAGCAAGATCAATTATAATGGAAAGGTTGAGATGAAATGGGCATGAGTTATGGAAGAATACTTACGGCAATGGTTACACCGATGAACCAGTCGTTGGAAGTGGACTATGCAGAAGCCAAGCGTTTGGCTGAATATTTAGTTGAACATGGTTCTGATGGAATAGTTGTTTCCGGTACAACAGGGGAATCTCCTACTCTGAGCTTTGACGAAAAAGTACGTCTATTTGGAGTGGTAAAAGAGGCAGTTGGTAAGAGAGCGGCAGTTATCGCCGGAGTAGGCTCCAATTCAACTGATGCCAGCATAGAGTTAGCTCAGAAAGCTGAAGAAGTTGGTGTAGATGGGTTATTGGTGGTAGTACCATATTATAATAAACCAACTCAGGAAGGACTGTATCAACACTTTAAAGCTATTGCAGAATCTACTTCTTTACCAGTCATGCTCTATAATGTTCCAGGACGAACTTCTGCTAATTTGTTGCCTCATACAGTACAAAGACTGAGCAGAATTGCAAATATCACTTCTTTAAAAGAAGCATCGGGCTCTATGGACCAAGTCAGTGAACTCAAAAGAATCTTACCTCAAGAATTTGCTATCTATAGTGGGGATGACTCATTAACCTTGCCCATGCTTGCCTTAGGGTGTAGTGGTGTTGTTAGTGTGGCTTCCCATATCGTTGGTAAAGAAATGAAGCAAATGGTGGATGCCTGGTTTGCAGGAGATTATCAAACTGCACTTAATTGTCATTTAAACCTTCTGCCGATGTTTAAAGGGTTGTTTGTTACGACAAGCCCAATTCCGGTTAAGTACTTACTTGGAAAATTAGGACTGAATCCTGGTGGTCTTAGGTTGCCGCTCGTGAATCCAACACTTGAAGAGCAAAAATACCTGGATGAACTGCTTGAGGATACGAAAAAATTATGAAGTAGTCTAATGGTTAAATTTTAAAGGTGTACTGTAAAGTTTAAATGTATATTGTGTGGGAAGATCCCTGTCAGGTTGAGCCTAGCAGGGGTCTTTTCTACGTAATTATTAATGACGTGAAGATACAATTTATTACTAAGAAAAAAATGATTATCTGTCGATTGAGACTGATTTTGTAAATTTTAGGCATAATATTAAAAAAGTATATATGTGACAATTATAGCAACTATATAGTATAATTATGGCGGTGGAAAAAGCTGCAAAATACATATTTTTACGATTTCGCTAAATTTTGGCTATATCTTTTATAGCCGAAACATAGATGTACTTAAAGGGGTGGTGTGCTTCGAGGAATTTGTAATTGTATTCTTTATCACTACTCATCATTTTAGGAGGGGAGAAAAAGAGAAATGAAACGGGTTAAACAACTTATTCTGGTACTCGCTGCATTAACACTGGCTGCCTTGGTCATAGTAGGATGTGGCACGAAAACTGCCTCCGAGCCTAAGAAGGAGGATCCAAAGCCAGCAGCAACTCAACCGGCAAAAGCTACTTACGTAGGTTCCGAAACTTGTAAAGGTTGTCACGCTGAGACAGCTAAAAACATGGCTATGACAAAACATAATGATGCATTCAAGCCATTATCCGCATTCCAAACAACCAAGCCACTTGGTGAAATTACTGTTTTTGATATGGACAATAAGGAAAAACCTACTAAAGCAACTCTTGATTTATCTAAGATCAAAGTGCACGGTGTAATGGTGGATGATTACATCATAGCTGAAGTTCCTGAGTCCGCTGGATTCAAGAATAAAATTTATCGTGTTGCTGCTGTTCATAAGAATGGAGACAAATGGGATTTAACTTTTGCAAAAGAAGATGATTTTGACAAGGATGGCAAGAAGGACTGGGGAGCAACTGGTTATACATGTGGAGCTTGTCATAGCCCAGGACTCGCAGTCGGTGCCAAAGACTTAGGAGTATCCTGTGAATCTTGCCATGGACCTGGAAGTAATCACGTTACTGCTGAGAAGAAGACACCAGGTTCTTATGCAGTTAATTCAAACAGCTGTATGACTTGTCATCCAAGCAAGCCTTCAAAGAACGCAACAACTGGTGCATTAACTGCTGCAAACCATTATGGAACACGTAACTACTTCGCAAGTGCACATGCTGACAGCAAACAGTTAAATGACTGTCTCGCTTGCCACACAACTCATAAAGCAAATGCAAATGGCAAATTGTTAAGCAAGGATAATCCGGCTGACATTTGCATGACTTGTCACTCTGACAAGAAGTACGATCCAGCTAAACTAATGTGGAAGAACCCAACTGATACCAATAATCACTTTACTATTGACCATAGCTTCGGTGCGATTAAGCTTGAAGATATGGGAGACGATTCTAAGACAAAAGAAACTGAGTATACCAATCCTAAGCTTATAGAACTTATTAAGAAGAAATTCAAAGATCTATAATTAGTATCGGATAAATCAGTTTAAGAGAGCGAGCCTTAACAGGTTTGCTCTTTTTTTATGGCATATTAAAACCCATCCTACTGTGCAGCACCATTAGAGAAATTAAAACAGGTTACTTTAGATTAGACCTACATGCTGGGTTCAGCACCAGCAGAGAATGAAATACTGCATATTGCCTATCAAAGGGTGTATGACTTAACAAGTCAATGAAATCATTAACAGGTCCGCACGTCTATTCTTTTGAAACGTGTGGTGCTGAAATTTATCCCGTATGATGATTCAAGAAACAAGAGCGTGTGCCCGACAAGGGCAGCTCTTTTTATTCGATCGAATTTACCTCCTGGCAAATCTGAACTTCTTGCAAGCATCAGAAGGAAGTTGTATAATTAACATAAGATTGTTTGTTGTGCGGTAGTTTCATAGATGCCCTCGAAGTACAATCGAATGCCTTGGTCGTTGTATTCGTTTTGTATTTCGATTATTTTAGTGTCTAAATTTTGTGCGTCAAAGAAACAACACGGGTATCCCCTAAAAATAGGCACAATGTCAACTTTCATAAGTAAAATTTTGTAAGAGGTGATAATTTTTGCCAAAGGAGCATAAGCTTCAAATTATACCACTAGGTGGGTTGGGTGAAATCGGAAAGAATATGACCGTAATACGGTACGATAATCAAATGCTCCTAGTTGATGCAGGGTTAGCTTTTCCGGAAGATGAAATGCTAGGTATTGACATTGTAATTCCCGATCATTCGTACTTGCTGGAACATAAAGAAATGTTACTAGGCATACTTGTGACACATGGTCATGAGGATCATATAGGAGCATTACCATATTTGCTAAAAGAACTTGATGTTCCTCTATTTGCTACAAGGTTAACTTTAGGCCTAATTCAGTCTAAGCTCAAGGAAAGCAGTTTAAACAACATTAAGGCAAATGTCATAAAACCTAGAGATGTAATTAAACTTGGCGTCTTTCGAGTCGAATTTGTACGAGTGAGTCATAGTATTCCAGATGCGGTCGGGGTAGCAATACATACACCGCTTGGTACTGTTATTCATACGGGCGATTTCAAGCTAGACCATACACCTGTAATGGGTGATATTCTGGATATTCATAAGTTTGCCGAGCTAGGAGACAAAGGCGTTTTATGCTTAATGTCCGATAGTACAAACGTGGAAAGACCGGGATTTACAATGTCTGAAAGCCGCGTAGGCCAAATGTTTGATGAAACATTTCGAAATGCCAAAGATCGAATTATTCTTGCAACATTCGCTTCTAACGTGC
>JAJZSC010000160.1 GCA_021849995.1 Bacillota bacterium
TTCCGATCTAAAAATAGCCTGCATTGTTCAGAGTTGCTCGGAACAAGAAATGGCTGAAAGAGCACTGATTGAAAATATTCAGAGGGATAATCTTAATCCAGTTGAGGAAGGATTTGCCTATGCCAAACTTATTGAGGAGTATGGCCTTACGCAGGATGAAGTTGCTAAGAGAGTTGGTAAAGGACGCCCTACAATCAGTAATCTTTTGAGAATTACCCAACTTCCAGACCCCGTCCTTTTACTTCTACGTAGTGATAAACTAAGTTTAGGACATGCTAAAGTTTTAGCTAGTTTATCTGACTCCTCTCTTCAAGTTCTATTTGCTCAAAAGATTGCTAAAGAACAGTTATCAGTACGTGAAACTGAGG
This sequence comes from Bacillota bacterium, assembly GCA_021849995.1. Classification (GTDB taxonomy): domain Bacteria; phylum Bacillota; class Desulfitobacteriia; order Desulfitobacteriales; family Desulfitobacteriaceae; genus JAJZSC01. The sequence goes on from JAJZSC010000160.1 coordinate 369, forward strand.
AAATGATCAAAAGCATCGGTGATAGGACAAGTACTAAAAAGAATACCATACCGAAAACTCCAACTGAGCTTAATGAAGTTGAAGATAAGTTGCGCGTTGCTTTTCAGACAAAGGTTCGTCTAAAAGGTGAAAAAACTAGAGGAAAGATAGAGATTGAATACTTTTCTGAGGAGGAGCTAAATAGGTTACTTGATATGTGGAAAGTGATTATTGATTAAATAGTTAGCTCGAATGTTCCACGTGGAACAGATTGACCCAATCCAATAGCACCACAATCAAAATACTCTAAACCACTCCTTAACTACATTATCATAAAGATACCGTAGTTAAGGAATTACTCTATTTGCTATCCTCTATCGGACACATGACGCCCTTTGATACTGTAAACTTATGGATCTGCAAAGTTAAGCTTCGTATAAAACTGATAATCGGAAAGTATTATTGGATAGTTTAAACTGCTACCTTGAAAATAGAATATGCTTGGGTACAAGCAGTATTGGGGTCGTATAGTTGTCTTTGCAACCAGAATTGAGTTACAGACGCTCGGACGTAAGCTCGCAGAATAAAAAAACACTGTTTACGCCGAGCGTTGGCGAAGACGGAAGCCGATGTTGCACTTATGCCACCACAGCTTTATGCTTTTCTGATAGGTGCAGGACGCCGATTTGGCCAGTTCATCCTTCGCCGTTAGGCTGTTTCTTTAAGTTTAAGCTGGCGACTTCGGCGAAACCCTCCACTGGAGGCTTTCGTGTTGGAGCGAAGCTGTTTGAGCGTTAGTTTGGCCCGCGCAGCTTACAGAGTGACTGGTATAAAACAACATTCTGGAGACATCCATTTATTTTTTATTCATATGATGGTTGCTGCATACCAGAATAGTCTTCTACCTTAGAAAAGAATTTTGATCACTGCAATCCAACTTCAGCAGGGCGGCGGTCCTCGAAACAATCCAGTGAAGTGCTTCGCCGATTTTCAACAGGGATACTTTTTCAAACAAAATCAGAATTTGTTAAATTAGTAAAGTCTATATAAATATAGAGAATGGAGATTATGTTCCACGTGGAACATAGTAGAGGTTTACGCCTTAGTACTATTAAGGAAGAGGGATATAATTGTTAGGAACAATCGTTAATGCTGTTGCCATACTTGTTGGAGGAGTATTGGGAATGGTATTTGGAAAAGCTTTACCTGAGAAAATGAAATCAACCGTAATCCAAGGGATTGGGCTAGCAATTATACTAATCGGAATGAGCATGGCTCTACAGACAAAGAACCCACTCATCGTTATCGCCAGCCTCGTAATTGGCGGAGTGATCGGTGAGTGGGTAGATATAGAATTAAGGTTAAAACAGTTAGGTCAATGGCTAGAGCTAAAACTATCAAAGGGAAGAGAAAGGGGTCAATTTACAAAGGCATTTGTAACTACTAGTCTGATTTACTGTGTCGGGGCTATGGCAATTATGGGTGCATTAGAAAGCGGGTTAAAGGGTATACACAACATTCTGTACGCTAAATCTATGCTTGACGGAATCTCTGCCATAGTGTTCGCCTCATCTATGGGTGTTGGTGTACTGGCTTCGTCTGTTCCCGTATTTTTATACCAGGGTGGCATTACAGTTTCAGCAAGTTTACTGCAGGGGATTCTTTCCTCAGCGGTAGTTGCCGAAATGAGCGCGACAGGTGGGCTCTTGATAGTAGGAATTGCCCTTAATATTCTAGAAATAAAAGAAATCAAGGTTGGTAATCTATTACCAGGTATATTTGTTGCAATCCCGTTAACATTATTGTTTGCGAGGTTTAATTTATAAGAAATTCTTGCTTGAAGCTGTTGCGATTAGTTTATAAGGAGGCTCAAAAACTTGATAACAATTGAGCAAATAATGTCCCAAATATGGTGGATAGCCCCACTAGCTATTCTAATAATTTTACCTTATTCTTTGTTATTGCTAATATATCTTAGAATTAAAAAGTTTGAGAAAGCTCATAAATCACTGGCGATATTGATGTCCGGTCAAAGTCTGGATAAAATGTTAGATCAAAACACTGATGAGTTAGAAAGATTAAGAACTTCTGTAAATCAGACTAATCATAGACTACAGATAATTGAAGCAAAGTCACGCTCTGCTGTAGACAGGGCAGAGTTGCTCAGGTTTAACGCCTTTGATAATATGGGAAGCGATCTTAGTTTTGCGTTAGCTTTGTTAAACCAAGAAGGAGATGGAGTAGTTATCTCCTCTATTAATAGTCGAGAAGATTCTAGAGTATACGCTAAACCTATTTCTTCAGGAAAATCTAAGTATCATATTTCTGCCGAGGAAAATATTGTAATTGAGAAAGCGTTAAAGGCACAAAAGGTTTAATAGATATTGAAAGCTTATGAGCACTTGGTTTTAATATAGGCCCGGGAAATCACATTACTAATTGACTCAGCCATCTTCCAGACTAAACTTAATCTAGTATTTTGAAGAACCATATATTCCATAAACCCACCTACGTTAACAATGCCGGTTAAATGAACCTCCCCAACAGCTGGGAGGTCTTTATTTACTCCAGCTCCTGGTTTTAAAGGACCTTCAGCTAAAGTAATGTGACCAACTGAGTCAAGTTTCCCTAAACAAGCATCAATAGCAATAATAAAAGGGTTGACGAAGGAATTGTTTATGTACTCTAGATTTTCAGTCAGATTGGTCGCATGAACCGGTTGTTCTAACGTACCCATAATATAGAGTTGAGGAAGACTTAAACGCATGAGCTGTGTCCCGATTAAGGGGCCTAGAGAATCACCGGTAGAGCGGTCAGTTCCGACACATAAAATAATGACTGGTCGAGGTCTTGCAGTTTGAAGTATACCTTCTAGACGAGTTACGAGTTTATGAGTGCCAGCGCTATCGTCAAAGTGGACCTTCAGCTTCTGAGGTTCATTAAATACGGAAAGTAACTTCAATCCTCTCTTCCTCCTCATGATATACTCTCTACGAGCAGATGAAACATCGAATGTTATGTAGCAGCACTGTTCGCTATCTAGTAGGTGCTTAAGTAGAAAGATTGTAGCAGCACCTAGTTGAAATCATGTACCGAGAAAAATGTACCAAAAAACTGTATTCTTCTAGAATATTCCCAAAACAGAGCTGAATTATGCATGTTATTAACCTCCCCGCCATATTCATTTGGCGAGGGGGTTAAATTATGCGTTTTAAAGTAGTATTTCAAGTAGCTGCTACATATGTAGGGGCTGTTATGGGTGCAGGATTTGCGTCAGGTCAAGAAATACAACAGTTCTTTGCCAGTTTTGGGAAACTTGGTCTGACCGGTATTGTCGTAAGCGCATCACTCTTTTCATTCTTGGGCTGGATAATGCTAGATTTGCAAAATCGTTGGAAAGTTAGTTCCTATCCAGATTTCTTCCGTTTCTTACTTGGATCTAAATGGGGAGCTCGAACGGATAGTCTAATTAGTGCTCTTCTATTTATTGGGATGATAGCGATGCTTTCAGGCAGCGGTGCACTCTTTTCCGAGTACTTTGGACTATCTAAATGGCTTGGAATTGTGCTAACTGGATTAGTAATAGCAGTAGCTCTCTGGTTTAAGGGAGAAGGAGTGCTTTGGATAAATACAGTCCTAATCCCATTAAAGTTTGCATTTTGTCTTGGCATAGGTTTTTTGGCTATTTTTCTAGGGTCTTCTGGAGATGGTGAAGGAGTAATAATTCTCCAAAATCCTTTGATCAAAAACTGGTTATTTTCAGCAGTTTTATACGTATCATTTAATTTAACTTTAGCCATGGTTGTCTTTGCCTCACTAGGAAAAGAAGTACAACGCCCAGGGGCCCGCTTAGGTGCTATACTAGGAGGAGTTGCACTAGGAGTATTTGCTTTAGTAATTGGTGGCGCATTATTACGGTTTCCGGAAGTTATCGGTATGGAAATACCGATGGTAGCTGTCGCAGGGAAATTAGGTGACTGGCCCGCGTTCCTATATGTAATGGTCCTTTGGTTAGCGATGCTAACCGCAGCAATAGGAGATGGATTTAGCCTAGTTAGTAGGTTGGTAGATACCAAACGATTACAGTACGGTAGTGCTTCCTTATTATTATTAGGCTTAGTAATGCCTTTGGCAGGAATACGTTTTTCAAACATTGTTAAGATTATCTACCCTATATTTGGTTATTTAGGTTTGATATTTTTACCTACACTGATTTATAGATGGAAAAAGGACTAAGAAAAGGATATCTGGCCACTTCGTCGAATTCCTCCTATACAACTCCCTGCAAGGAGGATTGTATGGGAATAATTACAATAAAATCTGACTTATGCAAGGCGTGTTACTCATGTGTCAGAAATTGCCCAGTCAAAGCTATAAAGGTAGAGGATGGTAAAGCCAGGGTAGTTGATGAACGTTGTATATGCTGTGGTAGTTGTTTGAAAGTATGTTCACAGAATGCTAAAGTAGTTGAACGGCATACTGAAGAAGTTAAGAAATTACTTAAGATTGGTAAAACCGTCGCTCTGATTGCACCATCTATTCCGGCCTCGTTTCCGGGAATTACTGCAAAAGATATTAGAACAATATTAAAGCAGTTAGGGTTCTACGCAGTGCATGAGGCAACAATAGGTGTTGAAGCTACCTTACCTGTTTACCAGGATGCATTATCAAAAAACTCCGGTACTATCATAAGCAGTTACTGCCCGGCTATCGTAAGCCTCATAACAAAATACTATCCTGATTTAGTACCTATGCTTGCTCCAATTGATTCAGCGGTTCTTGCAAGTGCAAAAGTTCTGGCTAAAAGATACCCTGGTTATGAGATTGTCTTCATAGGACCATGTATAGCCAAAAAAGAAGAAGTTAAAAAATATGGCCGGGATTTAATTAAGGCTGTACTATCCTTCAAAGATCTGAAGGACTTATTAAATCAGTTTGACCTTAAGGTAGAACCTAGAGAAAAGCTTGAAGAGGATTTCAAATACCTACCGCAGGAGTTTCCAGTCTCAGGAGGATTTTCGGAGAATCTCAAGGGAGACAAGGAAAATATATTGATCGTAGATGGAGCGTCAAACTGTATAGAAGTACTTAACTCTTTAAGGAAGAGTTCTGATCCTCCAAGACTGCTAGATATTCTGTTTTGCAAAGGTTGTCTGGATGGGCCAGAGCTCGATAGTGAACTAAGCCATTTCGCCCGTACTCGAGCCATTAGGGAATATTCAAGAGGGAAAGCTAGAGATGAGTTGGCGGAGATAGCGTTTCCAACTTTGTCTTTTACCAGGACATTTGTAGCTGATCAGGTAAAAACACAAAACCCTTCAGAAAATGATTTGCGTGAGATCCTAAGATTTACCTATAAAAATTCACCTTCAGATGAACTGAATTGTGGAGCATGTGGATATGCAACCTGCCGGGAAAAAGCAGTTGCTGTTTTTAATGGCTTGGCTGATGTAGATATGTGTTTACCATATCTTATCCATAAATACAGAGGGGAAACGAGCTTCTACAAGAATAAATTAGAAACACTCATGGGTAAGAATAAAAGGTATATAGTTATAATAGGAGAACATCGGACGACTCAGGATATTAAAAAAATGGTAGATAGATGTTCAACCAACAGTCTCAATGTTATCTTGCAGGGAGAAAGCGGTGTAGGTAAACGCCATACTGCTTTGGCTATACATTCATCAAGTATGCGCAGGACAAGAGCTTTTTTGGAAGTTGACTGTTCTGTAACTGAAGAAAAGCTTGAGCAGGAGCTCTTTGGTCATACTGACGGAGCTTATTCAACTAGTAATAAGGGCTCAAGATATACTGGTAAGCTCGATTTGGCTAGAGGTGGAGTAATATATCTAAAAAATTTGGACAAAATGCCTAAAAATATTCAGACAAGGTTAGTTCAACTACTAGTAGAGAAAAAGTACTTTTCAAACGCCAGTAAAGCTTTTAATCGGTTAGACGTCAGATTTATAGGAAGTACATCAGTTGACTTGCGTTTATTAGTCTCTGAAAAGGGATTTAGAGCTGATTTATTCTATATGTTAAACGTGATAAACATCGTAATTCCTCCTTTAAGAGATAAGACATCAGACATACCTTTATTGGTAAGGTATTTTTTGGACAAGCTTAATTTAGAAAAGGAAATAGGCTTAAAAATTTTTACCGAGGAGGCTCTACATGTCCTTAAGGGATACCATTGGCCAGGGAATATTAGAGAACTTTGGAACTTAGTAGAAAGGTCGGTCTACATTACAGACGAAGAATCAATTGCCCCTAAGCATTTACCACCTGGAATCAGGGAGTTCTACTTTTCGAACAGCATGGATGTTCCAAACTTAGAGAAAGAAGTCGCGAAATTGGAGAAAGATTTAATCCTTAAGGCCTTAAAGGCAACTGGAAATAACAGGGCAGCGGCGGCAAAACTGTTGGGGTTGCCTAGAGCCACTCTATACCTGAAGATTAAATGCTATGAAATATAGCCTTGTTTAGTAATTAGTACAGGAGTGAATTCTTTTGCATGAGATGGCGCTTATGAATGGTGTGTTCGAGGTGATTGAGAGGGCAATTTCAGAACATGACGTACAAAGAGTACTTCAGGTTAGACTAAAAGTCGGGGAGCTAACCAACGCTGACAAAGAGGCCCTTGAACTGGCATTTGAAGCTTATGCGAAAGGGACACCATGTGAAGGTGCTGAGTTAATAGTTCAAAGAATCCCTGTCAAAGCAAGATGCACAATTTGTCAGCAGGAGTTTCTTGTTAATAATGTGATAAGTCATGTTAGGTTACAACTTGGTCTTCATCTGATTTATATCGCGTTGAATAACGCCAAATCAAAACAGCCATTAATACAAATGGGGCAAAAATTCCTATTGAAAGAAATAGAAATATGCGCC
>JAJZSC010000161.1 GCA_021849995.1 Bacillota bacterium
TATCTTTTTTTTGCGCTGGGTCATTAGACCCCCAATTCTTCCTGCATCTTTGGCACTTAAGGAGTGCCATCCTTTCTCGCGAACCAGATCTAGTAAGCCCAATTCAGCGGCAATTTCCATTTTAAGTGGTTCCAACGGGTCAACTTTTTTCACTCTAGGCTTAGGAGCCTTCATTAAATCATCCCCCTACTAATCGTGTGTCCTTCATGATATGGACATATCGGACCTTTTTCACCATGCCGATGCTCCAAGCGGCAACGGCCATCAATGGAGTATAAGCAATTTGAAGTGCATAATTTTCTAGTCATAATAATCAACTCCTCATTAAGAGTTTTTCCAGAGAAAGATAAAAAATACCCAATTGGAATATCCAACTGGGCTAGCATTTTTTAATTTATATTTCTATAGCTTCTTCATAATTCAAGGCCCTTCCTTTACTCTCAAGTGCTTTTCGATGAAGAAGATTGATAAATTCCGTTACATCCTGTTTAATCAGCGGGAAAGTATTGTAATGCATTGGGATAACCTGCTTGGGTTTTAATAGCTGACAAGCGTAAACTGCTTCCTCCGGTCCCATCACAAAGTTATCCCCAATAGGAACCATAGCGACCTCAATCGGATGACGACGGCCAATTAATTCCATGTCCCCAAAAAGCCCAGTATCACCGGCATGATATAACCATAAACCATCTATTTGGATAAGAAATCCACAGGCCAGGCCCGTATATACTAATTCACCATTAGATGATTCCGCAGCTGAGCCGTGTAAAGCCTGGGTTAATCTCACAAGACCAAAGGGAAACTTATATTTTCCGCCTATATGCATTGAGTGTACAGTTGCTCCTTGCCTTTCACAATAACGAGCTAATTCATAAACAGCAATTATTGGAGCCCCAGTATTCTTGGAAATCTGAACAGCATCGCCTAAATGATCAGAATGTCCATGGGATACCAAAATCCCGCTTAGGTTCTTAAAATCATCAGGTTTCACTTTTGCCATAGGATTGCCGGATAAAAATGGATCGATTAGGACTGAGCCTGAGTTTCCCTGAATTTCAAAACAAGCATGGCCGTGAAAAATGATTTTCATACATATGTACCTCCTGTCGTCTGCTAGTTTTCCAATTATGTAAAAGAATTATTAGGGTTTACCTTCATGCAGCAATGCAGCACCATCAGATGAGGAAAAATATAGCGAAGCTGCAAGCGGAAGCGAACCGATTGGACAGAGGGAGGAAACAATTCATCGGATTGTTTCGTTCGTAAGTGAACTACCCCCGCTTACGCTTCGCTAAGAAGCGGGGGCTTCTTAACGAAAACTTAAGCCTTGGCTTCCTGCTTCATCAACCACCGCCCTCAGCCATAACTTTGGGTCTTACACGATTTCCACAGGCGTAACTTCGGGCGGTTCCCGCCCTACAATTATTCATATATATTCTAAGCAGTCTTGAGACCGCGCTCTAAAATCAATTTAGCACTTACTAAGTCCCGGTTCATCCGGAGTCCACAGGTTGGACACTCATGGATGCGAACACTTAGGTCCTTGCGAACAAGCTCCCCACACAAACAAGTTTGTGACGTCCCCCTAGTGTCCACAAGAATCAAATCTTTACCCTGACGCTTACATTTGTACTCAATGTAAGTCTTGAAGCGGCTCCAGCTTGCGTCATGGATACTTTTGGCTAATTTGTGGTTCCGGGTCATGTTTCTTACCTTAAGGTCTTCCATGACAATGGTTGAATAGTTCTTGACAATGCTGGCACTGGTTTGATGGAGAAAGTCTTTTCGTTGGTTGGCAATCTTGGCGTGAATTTTGGCTACTTTTCCCTTGGCCTTCCCTCGGTTGTTGGAACCTTTTATTTTGCGGGATAGCCTACGCTGTTCTTTGGCGAGCTTTTTCTCCAGCTTGCGAAAATGCTTTGGGTTCTCAATGAATGTCCCGTCAGAGAGAATGGCAAAGTGGTTTATCCCAACATCTATGCCTACCGGCTTAGCAGAGTCTTCCCCAGGCGCAACATCGGGTAGCTCGGCAGTTAGATTCGCATACCACTTTCCAGCATGGTATTTGATATTAACTCGTGATACAGCACTGGCAGGAAACTCACGATGGTTTCTTAGCCTGATAAAACCTAGTTTGGATAGATAAATGCAGCCTGGTTTGCTGAAGGTCTTTTTTACATTATCCACTTGCTGGTAGGTGAAGGATGTGTAGTGATCCCGGTTTTTGAAGCGCGGGTAGCCCGCTTCCTTGGTAAAAAAACGCTCATAAGCACTATCATAGTTCTAATCACACCTTTGCTTTTGTTTTCTAATGGGACCATCATGTATAGGTACTTATATCCGAGTAGAGGATTTTGGAACGTACTGACAAGATGGTTCTATGTGGCTTTGCACAGGGATTACTTATACCTAACGCAATTCATCCCCCACCTACGCTTGCGAGCTTAGAGGAGGGGGACTTCTTGCTAACAATGTTAAATATAAGGATTTAAAGCTTGCCAAAATTCCGGATAACTTAAATTCATTTCCCAAATGGCAATCCCCTTAATATTCTTACGTACTGCAAGATCAAGCTTTTCTCTTAAACTTCGCAAGTCTTCAAAGTATACTGTGTGCCTTCGACCAGCGCTTTCATAGCGAAAAAATGTGCTCCTCTGCTGTGAATCCCATTGGAGCGGGGCACCAAAACGCCTGGCAACTTCTAAGGCTCGCCTGCGGCTGATTACCTGAGCTCCACCGCCTTCAACCCAATCATATCCATATAAGGGGATGCCCATATAAATTTTACTTGCGGGTATTTGAGTAAGGGCATAATCCAACACGCGGTTTACCCAAGGCAAGGAAGCCACGGAACCTGGAGGACTTCCTGGCCAATGCTCTTCATAGGTCATCAGTATGATAAAATCAACAATTTGTCCAAGGGCCCCATAGTCAAATGCCCCTTTCCAGACATCAGTCGGGTCATCCGATGTTTTGGCGGGAGCATCAAGGCTTACCGTATAATTTTCGCGTTTCAAAACATTAGTCCAGTTGCGAATAAGTCGAGTAAATAGATTGCGATCTTGGGGAGCAGTACGTTCCAGGTCAAAATTCACACCATCTAAACGGTATTGCCCCAGAACATCACGAATATTTCTCAGGACACGGTTTGCAAAATCTTGGTCCCGGAAAAGTCTACTCATTAAAGCAGTTGAAAATCTCCCTTGGGGAGTAAGGTTTGAGACCACTAAGTAAACTTTGATCCCAATATTGCGTGCAGCATCAATTAACTGCCTGCTAGGAACACCTGAAAGAGATCCATCGTTTTGAATAGAAACTTCAAAAATACCGAGCTCATCAATGGCATAGCCATATCTCTGCAGATAAGTAAATCCTCTAGTTTGAGTAGTTAACCCATTATAAAAGGCAAACACCTGTAAGGCCATACTCTCCCCTCCTTCGCACCATTTTATGCATGGTACGAGACAGAGGTGAAACTATTTCGAGTGGCGCCTGCTCAAAGAATTAAAAATTGCTGTCCGGCGCATTAAAATCGTCATTAAAAGTGCAAAATCCCCTACAATTAGGGCCAGGGCCGACAACCAATAACCAATTGCCCCTAGGACAGCCGCCAGCCCAAAGCAAGCGCTCATGCCATATAATAGCAGTACCGCTTTACGCTGTGATAACCCGGCGTCCAATAACCTGTGGTGAAGATGCCCCCTATCTGCCGCTGCAATGGAGTGACCTTTAATTTTCCTTCTTATGATGGCGAAAGTAAGATCTGTCAAAGGCATTCCGAGTACTAATAAGGGAAAGACCAAACCTAATACTGTAGCCGTTTTCAGCAAGCCCATGATAGAGATTCCACCAATAATATACCCCAAAAACATACTGCCGGAATCCCCCATAAATACTCGAGCAGGGTTGAAATTAAAAAACAGAAACCCTAAAGCAGCACCAGCCAGTGCTAAAGTCAGGTGTGCAGCAGGAGCTTGATTTATCCGGTTAGCTGACCAAAAAAGAACTAGGGCAGCTAAAAAACAAATTCCTGCGGCCAAGCCGTCTAGTCCATCAGAAATATTAACAGTATTAACCAGTCCAACAACCCAAAACACAGCAAACAATAATCCAAAGGTTCCAAAACCGATATCACCGATGTAAGGAAGAGATATATTTTCCATAGAAAACCCAAAAAACAGCAAGATTGAGGCTGCTAAGACTTGCCAAACCAGTTTAGTCAGTGCCCTCATCTCATACATGTCATCCCAGATACCAACCAAAAAGATCACTGTACTGCCGATAAATAATCCCCAGATTGCTTTATCCCAGGTCTTAGTCACAATAATAGCTAACCAAAAAGCAGCATAGATTGCCAGTCCACCCATCCGGGGAATAGGTTGACTATGTACATGCCTACCTCCAGGATAAGCAATTGCTCCTAAGCGAACAGCAAGTTTCATCGAAATCGGTGTGATTAAAACAGCTATGACTACTGCAATTAAAAAAGTCAGAGCGTAAGTCATTCAATGGCCCCTCCTGGAATTACTATTTAAGATTATCCATTCCCCATTTACACTGGGTAGCAAAAAAACACCCCCTAGATCAGCCCCGGATAACCCCACTGCCGCAATGCCTCATACGCGATAATTGCCACAGCATTTGATAAGTTAAGGGAACGAGCATCTTTTTTCATTGGAAGTCTAATCGTCGTATCTTGGTAAAGTTTTAGTATTTCTGGAGCAAGTCCTTTCGTTTCCCTTCCAAAAAGGAAGTAGCTTCCGGGTTCAAAGCGCAAATCTGTGAACGCTTTGCCTCCCTTAGTAGTAGCTAAGTACCGTATTCCGGCAGGATTTTTCTCTTCAAAATCTAAAAAGTTCTCGTAGATCTTAATATCAAGCATATGCCAATAATCAAGGCCGGCCCGTTTCAATTGACGGTCGGATAGATCGAAGCCAAGCGGTTTAACGAGGTGAAGACAAGCTCCGGTTGCAGCACATAGTCTGGCAACGTTTCCTGTATTAGGTGGAATCTCTGGTTCCACTAGAACTATATTTAACATTTTGATTTCATCCTTCTTAATGACAACTTGAGCAGCTGCCGCCACAACCTGTTGAACAGTTCTTACCCCCGGAAACTCCTGGACTGGCAAAACCGGAAACCTGCTTTTTCAATCCAACTTGACTGCATTTGCTGCACTCCAGCTTTTCCCCGGTTTCACCCATCTTGCACAATTTGGTTATTACGGTTTGGCAATTTGGACAACGAAACTCATAGATAGGCATAGATCTTTCCCCCTGTTGAAACTAAAACATTGCTATCACTAACTTATTATACCCTAAAAATACTGTTAAACCTACAATTAATGATACATAGTCAAATCTCTTGAGTTCTCAACCTTCACGTTAAATCGTAATTTAAAGAAAAGAACAAACAAGGAAGGGTTCCCCTCCTTGTTATATTACAGCATTTCTGCTAATATGGTGTTATATTTTCCGGAAGGAGGCTTTTCAAGCGGTGTTATCAAGTGAAGACCGAAGATTGCTGGAAATTCTTTCTGAAGATTGCCGTCTCACCTATGAAGAACTCTCAGTCCAAACCGGTTTAACCGTAGAATACATTAGCGAGCGGATTCGGAAATGGGAGGAAGACAAAGTAATTGTTCAATACCGGCCCCTTATCAACTGGGAACGTACAGGTCTCGAGCGGGTGTCAGCCATCATAGACGTAAAAGTCCTGCCCCAAAGAGGTTATGGTTTTGATAAAATTGCCAAAAGGCTGCAAAAGTTTCCTGAGATCAAAGCCGTCTATCTCATGTCTGGGGGATACGATTTATCACTATTAGTCGAAGGACGTACGATGCAGGAAGTTGCTTTATTTGTGGCCGAGAAATTAGCTCCACTCGAGCACATTCAAAGTACGGCAACCCATTTTATGCTTAGAAAGTACAAACAAGATGGAGTCAACTTTATGGGGGATGAAGAGGCGCCCCAACGCCTGGTGATTTCGCCATGAAAAACTACCTTGCACCTCATGTCGCTAGTCTGCCGCCGTCTGGCATCAGAAAATTTTTCGACCTTGTCTCCACTATGAAGGATGTAATTTCTTTGGGTGTGGGGGAGCCTGATTTTGTCACTCCCTGGACTGTTCGTGAGAGTGGAATTTTTTCCCTTGAACAAGGTCAAACGATGTATACGAGTAATGCAGGGTTGCTCGAACTCCGACAGGAACTATCAAAACATATGCGTGACACGCTAGGGGTCGAATACGATCCGGAGGGTGAGATCCTAGTTACAGTCGGAGCCAGCGAAGCCGTCGACTTGGTTATGAGAGCGTTGTTAACACCTGGGGATGTTGCTTTAATCCCGGATCCAGCCTATGTGTCTTATGGTCCCTGTGCCATACTAACCGGTGCTCAAGTCAGCTATATTCCTACTAGAGCCTCTGAGGACTTCCGGTTGCGGGCGGACGACCTGGAACAGGCCTATACCCCAAACTCCAAACTTTTGGTTCTTTCCTATCCCAACAACCCAACCGGCGCAATTATGACCAGAAACGATCTGTTGCCGATAGCCCGCTTTGTCTCGGAACACGATCTGATTGTATTATCCGATGAAATTTATTCAGACCTTACTTACGACGGCACTCATACTGCCTTTGCCAGCCTGCCTTATATGCAAAACCGCACATTGCATGTCAGCGGCTTCTCTAAATCCTATGCCATGACCGGTTGGAGAGTTGGGTACGTGGCCGGACACCGTGATTTGATTTCAGCCTTAACCAGGATTCATCAATATACCATGCTTTGTGCACCAATCACTGCACAAGTGGCCGCCCTTGAAGCTTTGCGGTCTGCTGAAGGCGCCAAACGGGAGATGGTATCTACTTATGATCGTCGCCGGAGACTGATGGTGCATGGCTTTAGAAAAATGGGCTTATCTTGCTTTGAACCACTTGGCGCCTTCTACGTATTCCCAGATATTTCAAGGACTGGTTTATCATCTGAAGAGTTTGCCGAACAGTTACTGCTGGAAGAGAAGGTGGCAGTAGTTCCCGGTACTGCTTTTGGCCCCTCCGGAGAGGGTCATATCAGATGTTCTTATGCTTATTCCACTGAACAGATTCAAGAAGCACTGGACCGGATAACCCGCTTTGTCCAAAAACGGATCTAAGTCCAATAATCTTAGGCTATTTTTTAATTAAGCTGCAGTATTAAAAGCCTGTTGAGGCTGATAGACGAAGAATCTTTGTTTATCAG
>JAJZSC010000162.1 GCA_021849995.1 Bacillota bacterium
AGTGGGCATTCATTAAATTTAAAAGGGCCTGTACCACTAAAATAAAGGGCATCACCAAAATTTCATTGCCTTAAGGACCACTAGAGCCTTTGCTACTTCACTAACATATCTGCTAATTGTCTTTATTAGTGAGTTCAACTGCCTCACGTTTACATTTACCACTATAAACCCCTTGAAATTCCCCCACTGTTAATGACACATTATTGATTTCTATAACCACATAGCCCCCTTGGATAGCGGCCTCGCCGCACCACAAGCAATATTCATTGCAGTTTAACTAACATAAATTCTGGTCGGATAACGGGGCAGAACAAAGATAAGTATCGAAATTCTCACCTAAATCTGGAATAATATTACAAAATATTAACGAAAAGTTTATATTTTTGTTTTAAGTTTGAAAAACCTTATTGCTAAAATAGGATATGTGATAGGCATTCTGGATTACTTTTTAGGTAAGGGGGAAGAAAATGAAAACCGATTCTCAACTGAAAATCCTAACTTTATTAACGGTTGCAATAATTACATTTACTCTTTTCACCTTTGAAATTTTACTCACAAGGTTATTTTCAGCAATAATGTTTTATCATTATGTTTTTATAGCCATTTCATTAGCAATTTTAAGTATTGGCTTAGGCGGTATTTATGTTTTTACAAAGGCTAAAAGGACACACCATGAAGCAAAAGAAAACCTTTACCAAACACTCATGAAAAATTCAAGCCTTTTAATGGCAATTAGTATTACTGTTAATGCTTTAGTTATATATAAAATACCGTATAATCAATTACTATTTTTTCCCTATCTTATTATGGCTGCGATTCCCTTCATAGCCGCTGGAATATTCATATCATCAGCCTTCAAAAGGTTTTCGGGCTGGAGCAATTTGCTTTATTTTAGTGACCTGTTAGGCTCTGCCATTGGAGGAATCGCTGTAGTTAAGCTGCTTCAGTATTACAGTATACTAAGGGTTTCTATAATGCTATCTCTTCTCCCCCTGCTTGTTTACCTTCTATTTAATACGATTATGACTAAGCAGCAAAAAACTAGATCAGTTGCCCTGTCCATTACCTGGATTATTTTGGCACTAGTTGTTTTTACCGGAGGTACTTATATCGATAAATGGTCAAGTAATTTTACAGCATATAACGGTGGTGCAAAAGTACTAGGCACATTAAATAACCCCCAAATTCTATTTACTGCCTGGAATGCTTTCACTAGAACCGATGTTGTAAAAACAAATAACCAAGATGAAATGTTTATATTGCTTGACGGCAGCGCAGCTTCTCCTATGATTCGCTTTAATGGTGATTGGGATAAAGTTGAGTACCTGAAGAAAGAAGTGGGATATTTACCATTCATCACGGGAAATAGTAAAGATGCTCTTTTGATCGGGCCTGGTGGCGGGCAGGACATCTTGTTGGCCAAATTAGCCAACACTAAAACCATTGATGCCGTAGAAATAAACCCCGCAACTATTAAGGCTACGGAGTTATTCTCACAATACAGTGGCAACCCCTATAAACTACCGGGAGTTAACACATATGTTCGGGATGGAAGAAGTTTTATAGAGTCAACTAACAAAAATTATGATGTAATCTATTTATCAAAGGTTATGACCCAGGCTTCAGAAGCCTTGGGGTATGCCTTGTCAGAGAATTATATTTATACTCTTGAAGCTTTCCAGACCTACATGGGAAGGCTAAAACCAGATGGAAGGTTAGCAATGGTCCTTCACGATGAAAATGATCTCCAAAAAGCAATGATAACAGCAATAAAAGTCATGGAGAAGCAAGGTCTTAACAAAGATGAGGCATTCAACCGTATGGCTATTGTCGTTCCTAAGAGTTCAGGTGAGCATTCACATGGGATTATGTATCCCCTACTTTTGATAAAAAATGAACCTTTTACTACTGATGAAGGTCAAAAGCTTATCGATACAGTAAAAGAAACGGGGCAAGAACCGCTGCTAATACCCGGGATTGTTAATAGAACAAATACTTTATCCACAATAAATGATGGCTCTTTTACCGGGATAAAACCTGCGACAGATGACAGTCCATTTTTTTATAATAGTGGTGTAAGAACTGTATCGTTATTGTTTTTAACCTTAATAGCTGTTCTAGTAATAGGAAAAAGGTATTTTGGATTTGCAATGGGTAAGAAAACAACATTATCTCCCTTTACCTATTACTTCATGCTCCTAGGGGCAGGGTTTATGTTTATTGAAGTTCCTTTAGTACAAAAATTTGTTATGTTTTTCGGACACCCAACTATTGCCTTTACAGTAGTAATCGCTACACTGCTTTTCTTTGGAGGCATTGGAAGCATGTTTGGAAAATTTTTGTCTGAGATTGTCAGCATTAGATACTCGACTATTGTCGTTGCATTATATTCTTTGATATTGATGTTTTTGCTGTCTTGGATATTCTCTAACTGGCAAAGCAGTTTACTATCTAACAAAATAGCCCTCACTCTTTTGGTGCTTGGACCTTTAGGTTTTGCAATGGGTATGCCCTTCCCATCAGGGCTAAAGATGGTTGCAAGATTACAGGATGATTCTATTCCTCTAATGTGGGGAGTTAATGGTTGGATGTCTGTTGTTGGTTCAATTCTATCAATGATAGTCGCCATGTTATTGGGTTTTAAGTGGTCCCTTTTAATAGGAGCTATATTTTATATTTCGGCAATGGGTCTAGTTAAGCCCATGAAAGCTAGGATCATAAAATCAGCAACTAAGTAGCCCTAAATCAAACTTATAGTAAATGGATGATTTTTGCATAAAAGTATTGTTTATGTTAATTAAAGGATAAGGATTGATTTATATAAAAGCTGGCATATAAATGATAACCAATATCATTATTTAGGAACGTGATAACATGTCGATAAATGGCAAAATAATAAATTCTCCAATTTCATTTCAGTCTCAAAACATACGTTGGTTTTTGTTTCTGACTGCTTTCGGACCCGGACTAACCGTAATGCTGGCTGATACTGATGCTGGTTCCATAATTACTGCAGCACAATCAGGTGCCCAGTGGGGCTATAAATTATTGCTTCTGCAATTATTACTTATTCCCATTCTTTATTTTATACAGGAACTTACTACTCGCATTGGGATTACTACCGGAAGAGGGCACGGAGAACTCATTAAGGAAAAATTCGGACCCAAGTGGGCATGGTTGTCCGTTCTAACCCTTTTCGCATCAGCTATAGGTGCTTTTTGCAGGGATTGCTGGTGCTGGCTTGGTGTTTGGCATACCACAATGGGTAAGCGTACCGTTCGCTGCACTGTTATTAATCTTTGTTACCCGAGGACGTTATTCACTGGTTGAACGAATCGCAATTTTATTTGGACTTTTTGAACTATGTTTCCTACCTGCCGCATTTTTAGCCCACCCGGATCCTACGGCAATTATGAATACTCTGTACGGAAGCCAACCAATAAACAATAAATCTTATTTGATGCTGATTGCGGCAAACGTTGGAGCTGTTATTGTGCCATGGATGATCTTTTATCAACAAGGCGCAGTGGTAGATAAGGGCTTGAAGCCTTATTCATTAAAATATTGTCGTATTGATACGTTCTTTGGTTCTATTGTTACCCAAGTTGTTATGGCAGCTGTTTTAGTGCTAGCAGCTGCAACTATTGGTCGTGCCCACCCGAATACATCACTTGAAAATGTTCAACAAATTGCCTCCGCCCTTACCCCTTTAGTTGGCACATTAGGTGGCAAAGTGTTATTCTCTTTCGGTGTTACAGGCGCAGCTCTCATTGCTGCGATCGTGGTCTCATTGGCTACCTCTTGGGCGTTTGGTGAGGTGATGGGTTTTCGCTGCAGCCTAAATTATACCTGGCGGGAGGCTCCTGCTTTCTATGGCATATACGCAGCAGGGATTGTTATAGCGGCTTCTTTGGTTTTAATAGGTATTCCCTTAGTCTCTTTAACTATCGCGGTGGAAGTAATGAATGCACTGCTCCTTCCAATTGTGCTTGGTTTTTTACTTGCCCTTGGCTGGAAAGCATTACCTAAAAAATATCGTCTCCTTACCTGGGAAAAAGTTATTCTTTTATTTATTTATGTGATTATTTGCTCCCTAGGAATTTTTACCTTATTTCAACTGTAGTTTAAAGTTAGATTTATATATGCATTAATTGGCGGGATAATTGGTGCTAGATTAATATACATCATTTTCTATGATCCTGCCTATTACCTATCCAACCCCACAAAACTATTACTTCAATATATTTGCAAGAATCGAATTCTTAAGTTTTAGCACAAAACTCCTCCAAGACCGTTGTTGTATATGCAAATTGTTAGCCTTACCTATAACAAAACATGTGTATTTATTGCATCCTAGAAGATAAGAGATAAGCCAACAAATAAGAATTGCTAGAATCGGGTCAAGGAAAACCAAAAGATATTCCGGGATTACATTGCTCCATAAATAAAAGGTATGCAAAAAGAATAACACCGCCGGATGCATTAAATAAATACCTAGTGAACTAGCCGACAATATACTTATTAGTTTCTTCAGTGTGCCCTTGCGCTCCATTAGTGAAGACAACCAGAATAAGGTTGCAATTGCTGCAAGACTATAAATGTAAAAAGTTGGTTTAAAAACACTCACTGTCAAGTTCCATGGCTCACCTAAATAATGAGAAGAATAAAAATAACCACTACTAATGGTTCCAACCCCTACAATGAATGAAATTAAAATCACACTTGTGTGATGTGAGATCCATTTACGACATTCTTCTAGATAAAGTCCAAATAGTCCTCCCAATAAGTAAAAAGGCAAATAAGAAAATAGCATGTGGTTTTTATATTTTAATAACCATTCAGTGATTCCCTCCCATGGTGTACCTGTAACTAGACTGAGTATGATGGGGCCCTGGCTTTCAAGTATATAATAATAGATTATGGATAGAAAGAATCCACTTACAAGTAATATCCCTGCACAGCGTCGTGGGTGAGTAGGTTTAAACAATATAAGTAAGAATGGGAAAAAAACATAAAATTGAATACTTACAATAATGTAATACAGGTGGTAAAAAGCATTACCATTTAACAAACTATAAAACCATATTCTAATAAAACCGGACATATCCGACCAATTAACCATATTAGATGAACGACTAAGGAACAGATAAATAGCTGACCAAATTACATATGGTATTACTAGGTTTGACAGTCGGCGTTTAAAAAAACGTATTATCTTAATTTCCTTGTTATTATAGGTGTAAAAGAAAACAAGCCCCGTTACAAACATAAAAACAAACCTGCCATAACGGAACAAATTTATCGCTAGTCCCTGAAGGTCTTGACTTATAGAGTTAGTAGCCGGTAATGAGAAAAAGTAATTTAATGAATGGATAATTACTATAGTAACCAAACCAATTACACGCAGATAATCCATCTCACCTAAATGTGTTTTAGTCAACGCAATTGAGTCCCTTTCATAAATTGATTTTATCTAGTTGCAGTTTTCTCAAAGTAGAAGAAACAAATCAATTTTAAAAGTTTAGTTATAAAACTTATCTTCTTGTTGTTTTATACCCCTTCACTATATCTCTAAAGCATAAATGCCTACATTCATAAATATCCGATAGGAATTAAATAGTTGTTTGTTATAGCTGGTGTGCCTATTGTCTTTTGTTTTTTATTTCTTTCAGTGGTTTCATTACGCATAAAGATATGGAACTTCTGTAAAACACAAAAGCCTGGGAAAATCCCGGGCTTTTGTAAAGGAGGCGAAAACATCAACTGCTTTATAGAACTTAAAACAATGTTGGAGGATTTTTTCTATTAGTAAACGGGTTAATCTTTCTCTTATAGAAGCTTGTAATTACTTCTACGGGCAGTTTATGGTCTTGCCCAGGACCATATTAAATGGCCACCCTTGCAATGGGCTACTGCAGGGAGCATCCAGTGCTTAGTAAACATTTGGCTCACCTCCCTTCAGCATATTGTTTTTAAAGCTCGGCTTCTTGTTTTTTTGCAGTATGGGGTTTGTCATCACTAGGATACTTATGCCCCCTCATCATCAGGATGTGCATGAGAGGGCATAGCAAAAACAAAAGATAAGGTAAATATTTTTCCATTAGATGCATTCTTTCCAAACTTTGCATGTTTGTTATGTCGAAATCAGCTTGATAATCACAACCCGATCATAACAATGAATTATTACAAATCAGTATCATAAGTTTAACATTTTTGTAAAATCCAATTATTGCTCGATAGCTTGTAACAGTGTTGCTACTATTTTTTATTTTTTCTTGTAAACGTTCCGCAAATATCATCCCTTTATAGGCCTGTCTACAGCTTATGCTCCTCAATATATTTTCAACCCGACAACAGAGTGTCGAAGCATTTAATTAGAACCCCAAAACGTTCTGTAATCTCCCAATGGGATATGGTTACAAACTCTACAAGTCCTTAACAAATATTGCGTCATCCGGGGATACTAATGCTTTGCCCACCCAGTTTCCCCTAGTTCTTTCATACACATTCAAATACAGCTTGAGTACTGAGGATCATAGTAAGATGGTTTAAATATTTTATAAGCATGGAGTTGTAACTCAGCAAACTTACCATTAAAAGTATTTATAAATTAACATTAAGCGATTTAAAAAAGTTATTAGACACTCATATAAAATAAATATATAATTTTAGTGCATTTTCTATATGGTTTAAATAAAAGGTGGTTAATAAATGTCTCAACACGTATCCACAAATATCACTAAAGATGTTTCGAGAGTCAAAATGTTATATATGGTTCTACCAGTTATCTTTGTATTAGTTACTTTAGTTGGACTTTACATCGTAAAGTGGAACCCCTATTATATAAAAGTATTTAAAGCTGCAGCTACACATTCTATTGGAAACTCAATAGTCTCGGGAAAATTACAAGTAGCACCATCCCCTACTTGGTCAACAGCATGGGGATATACAACAGCATACTTTACTGCAGTTTGGAAAGCAGTAATTCTTGGATTGGTGCTTGGTTCATTACTGCAGGTTGCAATTCCAAAACAATGGGTAATGAATATATTTGGGAAAAAAGGGATGGGAAGTACAGCAATAGCTGCAGGAACAGCTTTACCGGGAATGATGTGCTCCTGCTGTGCGGCGCCTGTAACTGTAGGACTTAGAAAAAGCTCTGCGTCAGTAAGCTCTGCGATGGCATTCTTCCTGGCTAACCCGGTTCTTAATCCTGCGACTATTA
>JAJZSC010000163.1 GCA_021849995.1 Bacillota bacterium
TTCCGGTGTCAAAGGAAAAAACCAATTCCAGTTATTAATAGAAAAACTTCCACCGGAGCATAAAGCGAGATGGTTTGCCGGTGCAGCTTTAAATACTGCAGAGCAGGCCATGCAGTCGGTTCTCTCTACCGCATTGTCCAGACTCAACGCATTCCTGGATTCGGAGTTGGAGCAGATATTGTGTTTTGACACGGCTATCGATGCAGAAAAATTTTGCAATAACAAGTCCGCCATCTTCCTGATTATGCCAGAGGAAGACAGTACGAAATATTTCTTAATTTCTCTCATTGTGCAACAGCTCTACCGTGAGATACTGTCAGTCGCGGATGAAACAGACGGCAGGCTCAAGAATCGTGTCATGATGTACCTAGATGAGATTGGGACCATTCCCAAAATTGAGTCTGCAGAGATGATGTTTAGCGCCAGTCGCTCACGCAGGTGTAGTATTGTAGCGATCATACAATCATTAGCTCAGTTGGAAAAAAACTATGGTAAAGAGGGCGCGGCAATCATTATCGATAACTGCCAGGACACCATTTTTGGAGGTTTTGCTCCAAACTCGGAGTCGGCAGAGATACTTTCCAGGAGCCTCGGCAACAGAACCGTCATGTCCGGCTCTATCAGCCGGGGTAAAAACGATCCTTCACAGTCCCTGCAGATGATCCAACGTCCGCTGATGACATCTGATGAATTAAAAACCTTGCCCAAAGGAAACTTTATTGTCACCAAGACCGGAACCTGTCCTATGAGGACCACTCTCAAGTTGTTCCTGGAATGGGGCATCAAGTTCGGAAAGGTATATAAAATTGAAGAAAAGTCAGCACGGAAAGTGGCCTACGCTGACCGAAAGGAGCTTGAAGAAGAAATCATCAGACGCCAGGCAGCCTATGATGAAATGGACGATGAACCAGAAGCAAGTGCGGTTTCTATTCCAGGAGGAATGTCTCATACTCCTATTGTGACTAAACCACAACCGCAGCAGGAATCACCGCTGCGTACAGATTAAGGAGGGATGAAATGGGATACTTTGCACCGCTTTATGCATCGGAACTTCCACACCGGGCTGTTGCTGTTTATATGTACTTGTGTGATCGGGCTGATAAGGAAGGAAAATGTTACCCGGCGATTGGTACCATCGCCAGGGAGCTGAAGTTATCCCGAAGCACGGTTAAACGAGCCATCGCTGACCTGGAGAAAAGCGGACATCTGCGCAAGGAGCAAAGGTGGCGGGAAAACGGTGGCAAAAGCAGCAATATGTATTATGTGCGATAGGTCCCGGAAAATCTAATTTCTACACCAAGGGGGGAGTCTGCACTTTTACTGAACCGTACTACAGTCCACCGTGAGCTATGCAGAACTCCCCACTTTAAGAAATAAGCTAATAACAGAAAAAAACAAAAATATATATACACTTTAGACTATATATATAGCAACCAAAGGGTGTTTTTTTCTTCCTGTGATTCTTTAAAAATTGTAAAAAATATGTCATTTAAACGACTTAACGTAATGTTATGGAGGGGATAATTCATTTTTAGTAAGTCGTGTGTAGGATCATAAGGAATAGGGAGGTGTGTAATTTATGCTTTATATAAGAGCACCCAATAGCGGGCCAGAATTTCAAATACCCAAGCAATCTTAACTTATCAGCGCAGATTTATGAGGATATTTGTTTTCATGGTGGTCGGTCAAGTTCCCATCCAAAAGTGGAAATACAGTAGGAAAATATATAATAGATTCAAATTCTGGAACGCAATATCATAAAATGAAATCATATTCGAATTGATTTTTCAGAAGTTGTATGGGAGACATTAGAGAGGAATAAATTATTTTTCCGTGGTGTTGGCTGCTTAATTTTATGTTGTTAAAATCAGGGACGCTTGGAAGGTTTATTTTGTTGTTCCTTTGTCGCACTGAAACATAAAAGCAAACGGCCTTTAAACCGTTTGCTTTTCATGCAGATATGTAACTACAAAGGGGCCAATTTGTAAAAATTAATCTTTAATCGATAAAAACTCATCCAGGGGTTTTCTGGAAGTATGTTGCTGGTTAAACAGATGATCTTTATCGGGATACCCAATACCAAGGCCAAAAACGATCTTGGTATTTTCCGGGATGCCCATCTCTTCTCTAAGAATATCGGGATATCCAACCAACAAGTAGGCTGAGATTGTTTGTAAACCATATTCGACCGCAGCTAATTGTATACTCATCGAGAATGCTCCGACATCATACAATGACCAATCGCATAACATTTTATCCATACACAAGTATATAACCGCGGGTGCATCAAATAACTTCTTGTTCTGCTCATAAAACTCAGCAAAAAATGCTTCTTCGTCAGTGACATGCATCTCATCCATACGATGTTCTTTCCACTCAATTATATTTTTCAATATATGAGGTGGCCAACAATCATATCCTGCTGCCGGGATGTCAGAATAGTCTTTAATTTTTTTATCAACATATTCTGCATGACGCTTTTTAATGTTTTCCAGTGTCTTCCCGGTTGCTACATAGACCTCCCACGGCTGGCTGTTGCCCCAGGACGGGGTTTTGTTACCGACCTCCATGATTTGTTTAAATATTTCCTTATCTACTTCCTGTGGTAAAAATGCTCTGGTTGATTTACGTGTTTTGACAACTTCTTTAAATTCCATAATAATCCTCCTCGTATAATAATTAATAATTTCCGATTATCTTGTGTTTTCTTATGAATGATCCATATTATCTTGGTTATCACTTCTCTCATTGGTTAAGACTTCAAAGAGATTTTTGCAAAGCCTCAAATTCCATCGCACTTGTGGTGCCATAGTCAATATAGATAATTTCTCCACTCAAGTAACTGCATAATTTGCTGCCCACAACGACAAGAGGGTGACCCATTTCTTCAGGTGTTGCCCATCGGCCGTTCCAGGGCGACAGAAAATTCTTTTCCATCATTTCCTTGCCATGTTCTGCGTCACCATTTATGGATTTGTTGAAATCATCTGTAAGGCCGGTTAACGTCATACCTGGAGCTATGACATTTAAACGGATTTTACGGTTAATGAATTCCGGTGCATGGACCTTGGACTTAACATAGGCATTTTGGCATTCTTTTGCAAAGATATACCCGCCTTTTGTTGCGTCGGGATGATTGTTATACCATTTAACTGCGTCATCCCATGTTTGACATTCAATTACCCCGAGACACTTAGATAAGGATTCTTTCCATTTACGAGCACCATTAGAAGAAATAAACGTCACCGATCCGTTATCCGAAATTTTTGGTAGTAACTTTTCGGTAAGGTACTTGAAACCTAAGAAATCTACAAGCTGCACTTCCAATGCATTCGAATTTCCAGGCATATTAGAAATTCCATGACAGAGGAAAAGTGACTCTATTTCATCGGGAAGCTTGTCAATAAAAGCATCCATTTCCTTGGGGCTACTCAGGTCAACCTGTATTTCTTTAGTAACTGCAAAGTCAAGTGGTTTCCGGCGAACGGTTGCATAGACATTGGCGCCGAGCTGTACCAGCAGTTTTGCGGCTTCATAGCCCATTCCTGAACCGGCTCCGGTTATAACCACGTTTTTACCATTGAATCCGAATAGTTCTCTGATTTCCATAGTAGTTCTCCTTTCGCATTATTAATGCTGTAGCGATTGTTTATTATTTAACAGATATTATAGAAAGAATTATAGTCCAGGAAGTAACTTCATGGTCAAGTAGTAAATGTGAAAAAATCCGCAAACATTTTTTATTATTGACTGCAATATTTTTAAGCTGGACTAATTGATTTATGCAAAAAATTCAAAATAACACTTATGGCGATCTTTTTAATATGAGAAAAGTGCGATAAAATATTTCGAATTTTATGATTTTATATCAAATGATTTTCGCTCCATTCGCTAATCTGCTCAAGATTGGGAAAAAAGCCGTTGCCAAAGCTTCATGGCTTGTAGCAGCACTTCCACCACCGCAGGGTTGTCTATGCTGGGCAAACAAAACAAGGCATGTACTTCCCGAAGGCATGCCCTTCTCTCATGCGGTAACAGGTTTTCTCGGCTATCAGGTACTTGTAATTCTGGAAAAACAATGTATAATGATTCGGATCTCTTGTTTGTTGCAATCCTGAACCGTCCTTGTGATTTCATTCTTAAAACGGTCTTTGCCTTTTGAATGCTGTCGTACACAAGCTCATCCAAGGACAAATATTACTGCCAGCACCACTTATGTGTTACTGGCAGCAATTCTTTGCATGGTTGAAGTATCTTTTTTTAAGAAACAATACTATTGTCTAGGCAAATCTTAGTTCTCAGTCAAGAACGAGACTGTCTGAAAACGGTACTCCGCATCGGCGCATAATCTCTACCGATCTCTTAGCCGCCTCGAGGTAATCAGGGTTAAGGAAATGGGGGCGCCTCGCATATGGGAGAAAAAGAAGGCGGAAAATCCGGCTTTGAAGGCATACAGCAAAGCATACAAGAAACGGTTTGCATGGATTAAGTATGGGAAAATCACGAAGGAAGTCTTTTACGAATGGTCGGAAGAAGCGGGAGTTATGCGCAAACGGCGGCATGACGCTGGAGGAATTTCGGGCGTGGCTGGACGAGTAAGGTTTGCGCCATTATTGGGCAGATTTATATTGTTGCTTCAACACTTATTGCATAAAAGGGATAAGTTGCCTGTTGTTTTCTGAAACGCAGTAATTGAGGATCTTAATAGGTAAAAATTACAAATTAATTAAATGAAACAAATAGAGAATTTTTGTGTCTATAATTAAAGAAAGTTAATTTACATAGGGAGGTTTCCATGTAGTGAAAAAGTCGTTACCAATTATTATTGCTGTTGTATTAACTGTAGCGTTAGCGTCCATCACGGTATTTTCAGCAGACAAAAAGGATATAACTATTAATAGCAAAAAAGCAGGGAATGAGGTTAGCAAAGAGATTAAGGAGTTGGTCAATTTGATATCTACGGACATTATGCTGTTTCAAGGCTCCGATAATAAGTGGACAGGTGAATATAGGGTAATTCAAAAAGGAGAAGATTTAAAAGCTGAATTATCTGTTGTGCGAAATTTTGGTGGGTATGAGGATAAAACATTTAAGTACACCATTGAAACAGACACCGGAAAAACTACAGGTACAATAGCTTTTCAAAATGGCGGTATGTATGACATAGAAACCTCATTCATCCCTGAAAAAGACAAGACAATAAAAGTTATGATTGAGTGGGGAAATGAAAAATCAGTATTAGAACTAACAAACAGAATTACAGAGGATGTTATCACGTCCGAAAAGGCACTGGAAATTTTTAAAAACAGGTTCAGTCAAGTCAAAGACCTTTCCAAGCTTTCCCATATCCGTTTTCATTACGATTTTGGTAGTAAGTCTTGGCATATCCCTTTTGCTAACGGCGGGGTCGATATAGACGCTATTACAGGCGAAGTCGGAAATCCAATATATGCAAATTAAAAAATAGAATAAAAAATGTAGGTAGAATCAACTACCCTCATTTTTTATTCTAGCAGTTTTCAATAGATATTCCAGGCAGCTGCTGCAGTACATTGTAACCTAGAGCGGGGGACATTACACTCCAATGTTCAGTTCCGGGAGGGTATTCGTACATGTTCCCGGCAGATACTACAACTAATTTGGAATGGTCATTTGCAACATGATCGAAATATCTTGCGAGATAGCCCATGGCTCCATTTGTATCAGCACCAAAACTGCCATTTAATATATCCGCATTAGCTGTTCCAATTGCCCATTCTGCGGCTGCAATTTAATTAGCATTACCGAATGTTGCGGCGTTTGCGTTCAATAAGGTTACACCCGGAGCAACTGGAAAATGACGGACCGAGCTCTCTCCTGCTGGATTTTCATGCTTGGACAGCGGCGAATTCGGCTAGACTGCTTGAATGTTATGAACACCACCCCAATAAAGAAGCTGCAATCTGCGAGTAAACTCGACGCAAAAACCTTCCAGCTGATTTACATCGCTCTGCAAGCCCAGAATGGTGGCGCCGGCTCTGTCGCGGGTCATACGGCGCTTGCAAAGAAAGCAGGAGCCACCCGAGAAGAGGTTATGGGCGCCGTTCTCACGACGCTGATGCTCGGCGTCAACGGTGTTGCTGACTGTCTTGCCGTGGCCCTGGAATCCTACGACAACGCCCCTGCGTAAGTATAGACATTTTTTATAACTTGCCAAGTGAAATTAAATAATTTGGGCAAAAAATTCAAAATAACAGTTATGATGATCTTTCTCACCTTTTAAAACAAGAAAAGTGCGGCAAAATATTTCAGATTTTAAGCTTATGCCTTTTGATTCTGCATATTTTAAAATCGGTTCAATTATTGAAGGATTAAAGACATCGTCTTCATTTACAAGCATGACCGTATATAAAACATGGTCTGCTTCCAAAACTAAATCATCTGGTGTTTTACTATTAATGATTTCTTCATAAAAATGGTGATCCATACACAAGCCTACAGATATATCATAATCATCCGTCTCCTTATTGTGTGCATAAGAAATGCAGGCCTCACTAAATGCTGGTGCTTCTCGCCATCGTCCTAATTTAGAAACAATTTTGTCAGGGTAGTATTCCTTTATATTAATCAACGAATAATGAATTGGCGGACGGCTAATTATCTCGAATTTATTTAATTGTCCATCCAAAATTTCTATGATGCGATTTGAGCGTGATTTTAAAATTTCCAGAATTAGTGTTTGGTACTTAATTTGCTCTTCAAGTTTTGAAATCCTACTTTCAAATACGTCTCCAATCTTTTTTAAGTCAGCTTCTTTTATGATATTCGAGGTTTCCTTTATCGAGATGCCGAGGGCTCTATACATTTTTGCTCTAGTGATTTCGCAAATATTGTGCAATGTGAAAAACCGATAATTATTTTTGGAATTACGCATTGTTGTGATAATACTATTTTTCTCATAGTATTCAGCTTTCTTGGGGGATATTGAAAACATTTTATTTATATCCTTCACGCTGAATTCATTGTTTGCATTGTCCATACCGATTCTCCTTATCGTGTTCGCACAGCATTAGTATTAATGGGAAGATACATAATGCCGTGGTGGATTATCTCGCAAGCCGGCCTTTGCTGAATAATTATATCGTTTTAAACCAAGTGCTGTTCGCTCCATTTTCTCATCTGCTCCAGGACAGGCAAAAAGCTGATTCCTAAATCGGTTAACGAGTATTCAACCTTGGGG
>JAJZSC010000164.1 GCA_021849995.1 Bacillota bacterium
TCGACTCACTAATGTATTAATATAAAATACTCAACATAGATAAATATCAATGTGAGGTGAAGCTATGGAAAATAACTATGTGGAAAATGCAACTCTATTCAAGTCAATGTCTGACTCTAATAGGTTAAGGATTGTGGATATGTTGTCCTGCGGCACGCTTTGTGCCTGCGAACTATTAGAGAAACTGCAGATTACTCAACCCACGCTATCTCACCATATGAAAATCTTATGTGATGGTGGTTTGGTCAAGGCGCGACGTGAAGCTAAGTGGATACACTACTCTCTAAACACCGAACAAATCGAAAAGATGATGCAGTTGCTCACTGATCTTGTTACAGATCAAGAAAGCTCTAGCTGTAAGGACGTTTTTTTAAGACAAATAATTTAGTCTAATGGGGACTTTTTCCTGTGGAAAATGCTTGGATATGAAATGGTTAATAGAGTCAAAACAACAGCGTGGGAGGTAGGTATTATTAATGAAAGCTATTAAGAAAAAACCTAAATCAATTCTGAAAATCATAGCGCCTATTCTTATCATCTCAGTAATTGTAGGAATTTTTATACTAAAAAGTAATCCGGAGAAGCCCATAGCGGCTAATACTGGGGACTTCACTCTTGAAACAACGGCCATAGACCTTGACTTGCTAAAATCCTATGGGTTACCGATTGTGATAGATTTTGGAGCAGACTCGTGCGTTCCTTGTAAAGAAATGGCACCTGTACTTAAGGAACTCAATCAGGAGATGCAGGGCAAGGCTATTGTGAAGTTTGTTGATGTTTGGAAAAATCAAACTGCAGCGGAGGATTTTCCCGTACAAGTAATTCCAACCCAGTTTTTCTTTGATAAAGAGGGTAATCCCTTTGTGCCAAAAGATGCAGAGGCTATGCAAATGATGTTGTATTCCACGAAGGATACCAATAAACACGTTTATACTGCCCATCAAGGAGGTATGACCGAAGAACAATTTAGAGCTGTACTAAAGGAGATGGGCGTTGAATGATCGATCAATGGCTTGAAATCCTTTCAACCCTAATTTCCCAAAGTATGTGGGTAGCGCCAGTGCTTGCTTTGCTCGCGGGCTTGTTAACGTCCTTAACCCCTTGCTCCTTATCAAGTGTTCCTCTTGTCATAGGCTATGTGGGTGGCACTGGAAACAATGACCCGAAAAGGGCCTTTTGGCTTTCGCTTACCTTTGCAACAGGCTCAGCAGTCACCTTTACCACATTGGGCGTCGTGTCTTCACTGGTCGGTAAACTCATGGGAACATCCTCGTCCTGGTGGTATCTGTTACTCGGTGTGTTGATGGTGTTAATGGCTTTGCAAATATGGGAGATTTACAATTTCATTCCGTCAACCTATCTGATGTCCAAGAATACTAGAAGAGGGTACATCGGAGCCTTTATTGCTGGAATACTAGGTGGTGTGTTTTCCTCCCCCTGTGCCACGCCGGTACTGATTACACTTCTTGCTGTTGTAGCAGAGCGAGGCAGCTTGCTATGGGGGATTCTCCTGTTATTGCTCTATTCCGTAGGGCATAGTGCTTTAGTGCTTGTCGCAGGGACTTCGATTGGTTTTGTAACTAGTATGACATCAAGCAATAGATATGGTACTTTCAGTAAGGTTTTAAGAATCGTCATGGGCTGTGTAATTTTGCTGATAGGATTTTATATGTTTTATTTAGGATTTTAGAGTCGGTTAAAACTAGCCCTTGCTTGTTCTTAAAGCAAGGGCTAGTTTTAACTTCACCTTGTTTGGAAATAAAGTAAAATGCTAGCCGGATTAGGCTGATAAGTCTAAACCCAAAAGATGGAATGTAGAAATTTGATCTATCAGTGACAAGATCGAATTAAAAAGGTATCATGGAGTAAATCGAGGCCACTAAAACATTGACGATATTTGCATGGCAGAAAGTATAAGGCTGGGTACTAACAAGGTTTTTTAATTATTTAGAACGAATTGGCTGAACGGAGGGGATGAAGTGTCTAAAAAAGATTTTACACGTCGTGAAGTCATTTGGATGGGTGCTTTAGGAATTGTTCAGTTGGGGATTCTAGGAACGGCGGCCTCGGGGTTCTGGAATTCCAATCCCAACCAGGAACGTCCTAAGATTCAGTTTTCTCAACTACAAACTCCTCCAGTACAGGAACCTGAACTGGATGGGAAGCCTGTGTTAAATATTGCAGTGGCTTCGATTATCTCCCCGATGGAAAATCTAAATCTATACGGAGATTTGCTGAATATCATTGGAGAGCGAGTTAATATGAAGGTTAAAATGGTTCAACGGCAGAATTACACTGAAACAAATCGACTAATTGAAGCTGGGGAAGTTCAATTAGGGTTCATCTGTTCCGGGGCTTTGATTGGAGATATCGGGGCTAACCAAATCAAACAAATCTTAGTGACTCCGCAAATTGCCGGGTCAACTACGTATAGTTCTTATATTATTGTCCCTGCGTCGTCTAAAGCAGCGTCACTTATAGATTTGAAAGGGAAAACATTCGCTTACATGGACCCTTTGTCGTATTCAGGGCGTATTGCACCGCAGGTGATGCTGAAAAGAAAAGGCTATCAACCCGATAACTTTTTTGGGCAGACAATTTTTACGTATGGTCATGAGAAGTCAATTAGAGCAGTGGCCGAAGGCATTGTCGATGGGGCCGCCGTTGACAGCATAATTTATGACCTGACCATAACACGTGATAAAAGTATCTTAGGAAAGGTTAAAGTAGTGGATCAATCCGAAGCGATGGGGAACCCTCCTGTCGTTGTCTCCCATAAGGCTGACCCGGAATTCATAGCGACTATAAAGAATGTTTTGCTGACGATGCACCTGGATGAACAGGGGCGAAAGGCGATGGCCCTGTTACATTTTGAACGGTTTGTTCATCCAGATCAACGGCTTTATGATAAAATTCAGACGATGGCTCAAGAAGTAGGCTTGACTTGAAATGATTAAAACGATGAAACATATGGCAAAGTATTTTCCTTCTCAAGTAATCCAAAAGATTCAAGAAGAGGTCCCCTTAACTGTTAAAATTATGGGGATTGTTGGAGTATTTATATGCTTATTAGGCTTAACTGTTATTATTGATATGCGTTCTAACATGACCAAAATATTAGACGATCAACTGAGGAAACGAGCGATCACGATAGGGAACGAAGTGGCTACTGAAAGTATGAACTTGATTCTCGTGGGGGATTTGATCGGCCTTTATGAGAAGGCAAAAACGGTTGTATTGCTTAATGAAGATGTTCGCTATGTTCTTATCATAGATGAGAAGGGATATTTGGTTGCACATAACTTCGGACATGGGATTCCAGTGGGTTTGCTGGAATTACGCCAGCTTGAGAAGGAGCTGACCGAAGTAGATGTAATTGAAGTCGATTCCGAAGAGGGCAATATTCTAGATGTCTTAGTTCCCCTTGGGGGTGATACTGGTTGGGTGCGTATCGGTATGTCAGAAGTAAGTATGAATCGAACCATTAATACGCTCTCAATTAAGCTTATGCTCACAACTCTTGGAATTATTATCTTAGGGTTATTCGGCGGATTTATCATGTCTCATCTTTTGACACGGCCCATAAAACGTTTGGTCGACGCGAGCATAGCCGTGGCTGAAGGAGATTTAAGCCAACGAGTAAGCATTGGGGGGCATGATGAAATCGGACAGCTCGGTCGTTCCTTTAATGGTATGGCTGAGAACTTGGAGCGATATACTCAAGAAAGAGAAGCCTTATTGGCAGAGTTAATGGACAAGGAACAAGTTCGTCAACAATTACTGAATAAAGTGATTTCTGCACAGGAAGAGGAAAGAAAACGTATAGCTCGCGAACTTCATGACGAGGCGGGACAAAGCTTAACGTCTTTGATCATTGGGTTGAAACTTCTAGGTCAGCAAAATGATATAGTGCAAGCAAGAAGCATGGCGGA
The DNA here is from genome assembly GCA_021849995.1 of Bacillota bacterium. Classification (GTDB taxonomy): domain Bacteria; phylum Bacillota; class Desulfitobacteriia; order Desulfitobacteriales; family Desulfitobacteriaceae; genus JAJZSC01. The sequence goes on from JAJZSC010000164.1 coordinate 3,933, forward strand.
AGACTTAAGAAAAGTTGCCTACTTGACGTTAGAAGATGTGCATCGGCTAGCGGTGGAACTACGCCCTACAGTCTTAGACGATATGGGTTTGGTGGTGGCTCTGGAACGTTATGTTACAGAATACAAACGCCAACAGGACATCATGGTGATTGATCTTGAAGTTCATAATCAAGTGAAGGAACGCTTACCAAGTGAAATGGAGACCACTCTATACCGAATTGTACAAGAAGCACTCACCAACGTTGCGAAATACGCTAAGGCTCGTAATGTCAGTATCGTGTTGGAGCTCCGTCCTGAGGGTGTGAATCTGATTATTGAAGATGATGGAATAGGGTTTGACGTTGAGCAGGTTTTAAGTGAAAGGACACAAGGACGTCAAAATCTAGGTCTTGCCGGTATGCAAGAACGGTCAGCGCTGTTTGGAGGAACCTTCGAGATAGAATCTGAACCAGGTCGGGGGACTACGCTCTATGTCAGGTTGCCGTTAAAAGGGAGGCCTTGAGCGCAGCGAAAGGAATGTTTATAAGCATGAAAGAAAAGACACGAGTCTTGTTGGTCGATGACCATACAATCTTGCGTACAGGGTTAAGAATGTTTTTTGATTCTCAGCAAGATATGGTGGTGGTTGGCGAAGCAGTATGTGGAGAGGATGCTCTAGAAAAAGTACAAGTACTCCAGCCAGATGTGGTTATATTAGATATTTCCATGCCAGGTATGAGTGGAATAGAGGCCATTGCCCGGATTAAGCAATTAACACCGGACGTCGGGATCCTCATGCTGACAATGCACGAAGCTGAAGAGTATCTTCAGCAGGCCATGCAGGCAGGTGCTAGTGGATATGTTTTGAAGAAGGCCGCCGATTCTGAACTCTTAGAGGCTGTGCGGGCGGTGGCTAGGAAGGAGATATTTCTTCATCCGGAGATGGCGAACTTGCTTATTCAGTCCATCTTACATCCAGTAACTACTGAAGGCTCTAAAAAAAGTCTTAATTTGAGTGCTCGCGAAACAGAGGTTTTAAAGCTAGTCGCCTTAGGGCATACCAATAAGGAAATCGGTCAAGAATTAGACGTCAGCATCAAAACAGTCGAGACCCACAAGGCGCGAATTATGGGAAAGACTGGATGCGAAAGACGTTCGGAACTCGTTCGCTATGCTATGCAAGAAGGTTATATTTAAGGCGTGTCGTGGGGACGGTCCTTTAACACAATGTTAAAAGGACCGTCCCCACGACACGCCACGATAATGATGTTGATGAAAAATTCATATAAATTATATAGGTTGATAGTCGCTTGAAGAGGATATCAGGGTTTTTAATCTTAACCTTCTCAAAAACCCTGATATGATGTTCAGGGTTTTTACTGATATTTAGAATAGACATTATATGTGATAATTAATAATGAAATCAAGCACAAAAAGCCAAAAATATAGTTGCAAGGAGGATGACCATGGCTCAAGATGATATTATCATTACGATGCAGAAAGAGGTAGAAGCTGCGTTCGCTCGACCGGCTGAGTCCGTTAAGTGGGGCATGTTAATCGATACGCGCAAATGCGTAGGTTGCCACGCCTGTACCATCGGTTGTGTTTCAGAGTACAAACTCCCCCCAGGAGTGGTTTACCGACCGGTTATGGAGGAAGAGACCGGCAGCTATCCGAACGTCAAACGTTCTTTTTTACCCCGGCCCTGTATGCAGTGTGAAAATCCACCCTGTGTCAAGGTTTGTCCAGTAGGAGCAACCTATAAGAGAAAAGACGGAATCGTAGAGATCAGTTATGAAAAATGTATCGGCTGCCGTTCGTGTTTAGCTAATTGTCCTTATGGGGCACGGACCTTTGACACTGGAGGTTACTATACAACTGGCACTCCACAACTACAGCCTTATGAGACATCAATGTTTTATGAATATGGGAAGAAGTACTCAAGAACTGGACATGGATCCCCGGTCGTGGGAAGTGCCCGTAAATGTCATTTCTGTACTAGTCGAATAAAAGTAGGAATGTTACCCGTTTGTGTCACAACCTGTTTAGGGCGAGCCACATACTTTGGCGACCTCAATGATAAGAATAGCCTGATCAACAAGGTGCTAAGTTCAGGAAAACCTACTCGTTTAAAAGAAACCTTGGGGACAGAACCTCAAGTCTATTATCTATAGGGGGTGAAGGTGCATGAATAAACTGAGTCAATGGGTTTTGGGTTTACTAGCTTTAATCGGTATCGGTTCTGCAGTCGGCAAGGCGTTTATTTGGGGAGATTCGGCAGTTAATTATGGGAGTTACGTTCCCTGGGGACTCTGGGTCAGCCTATATATTTTCCTAGTCGCTGCTGCTGCAGGCGCTACTTGGTTTGGCGTTTACATGGGGTATAAAAACAATTCCGTTCGTTGGATTAAATTAAGTTATGCTTCTGCAGCCATCTCTCTGATGGGTGCACTAGCCTTTATCGCGCTCGATTTAGGCAAACCGATAAAAGGAATTAGTATCTTCTTCTCTCCGTCATTTTCCTCTCCATTAGCCTGGGCGTCGTGGGGGTATGGGTTGTTTATCCTCACAGTGGCAATTATTGTTTTTAAAGGAATTTCAAGTGTACGATCACCCTTAGTGTATTTGGGCCTCGTATTATCGATCTTATTTATGGGGGCTGAAACGCTGTTTTTTGGAGATATGATTGCCCGTCCTTTGTGGAACAACTGGGGTAGTGCCTTGGCCTTTGTCACGTCCGCGCTTGTGGCAGGAGGAGCATTGATCTACGGTGCGACTGCTCTATGGGCACCTGATATGCTTAAGCAAGCTGGAAGCTCACTGCGTAAACTATTGCTGTACGCTATTGTCTTGCATCTCGTAGTTGAAGTCGGTCATCTTGCTTTAGAAACTCATTTGCCGGAAGCTATGGCCCAACTGACTGACTGGAGATTCTGGGTATTGTTTGTTGGACTAGGAGGCTTGGTAGCCATTTATCTCTTAACTAAACCTGCAACGGCACTCCTGGGAGCGCTTCTATCGCTCGTTGGAATATTGGCCTATAAAGTCACATTTGTGACAGCAGCATTTACTCAACCAGATTTACCCGGCTTGCCGGAGGCGTTCCAAGATTCTCGATTGAGTCTTAACTATACACCGTCGATCGTCGAATGGCTCGTTGCAGCTGGGCTTTTGGCCGCTGTTATTTTAGCAATTTCTTGGTTGATTCCTAAAGTTTTGACAGACCAAACTGAGGGCTCAACAAAATCGAATAAAGCAGTTAACGTTTAGGAAAAGGAGGTAAAACGATGATTAAGAAA
>JAJZSC010000165.1:0-1548 GCA_021849995.1 Bacillota bacterium
CTCTAATGTCTTTGGGGAGGGTCTTTTGCTTTCCGATGCTTTTAATAGACATCAAGGGAGCCCGGGGTTACTGGACTGTTATCAATGCCGTTGGCACAGTACCAAGTTTGTTCTCCATTGATCCCCCACCGTCTTTTGAGTATTTCAATCGGAAAATTGGCCAGGTCCCCAATGGTATGTACGTTAAAATAGCGAAGGTGCTTTTCGTAGCGTGGACCGATGCCAAAAAGTTTTCGTACCGGCTTATCAAAGAAAATTTTCTTGTATTCCGCGGTATCCTTGATCCACACCATTCCATCGGGTTTTTGCAAACCCGATGCCATTTTTGAGATTAATTTATTAGGTCCAATCCCAACGCTGCAAAGTACTCCCACTTCATCCCGAATTCGCACTTTTAACTTCATCGTAATCTCTATAGGTGAACCCCAAAGATGTGTGATATTTGATATCAGAATGAAGAACTCATCAACACTAAAACTTTCGCACTGATCCGTAAAGTCCCGTGCTATTTTTAGGATCCGGCTGGAGTAATCAAAGAACAATGGAAAATCGGGTTTCATAAATATACCGTCGGGACATAACTTTTCAGCCTCCCAAATGGGCATTCCTGTTTTTAGTCCCCTGGCCTTCGCGGGGTATGATGATGCGAGGACAATACCGGTCCTTTGCTCCGGATCGCCGGTAACGATTACTTCCTTACCCTGAAGCTCTGGATGCTCTGCCTGAAAAACCGAGCTGTAAAAAGAGTTCATATCAACGAGGCCAACAATCCTGTTCAAAAAATAACCCTCCAAGGGGAACAAGTGTTTGCCTTTATTGTATGTTTTTAAGGAAGGCTTATCAACTGGTTAAAATTGTTATCCTTGCTACACTGATAGCCCAGGAGTACCATGTTTTATTTTTCTAGTTGAATCATGAGTTCACTAATGGCAATAATAGTGATGAAATTTTATTTAGTTTCTGGAGGTAAAAATGTCTGAACCTATAATAAGGTATCTCTCACAACAAGAACTTGAGGAGTTATATCAGAAATATGGCAAACCCGGAGAGTTCGCCCCTGGAATACCTGCTAAAAGAAGTAAAAATATTTTTTTTCGTTCAGCATGGGGAAAAAGATGAACCAGAAAGAGAAGATAACCGTCTATCCGAGGTTTTAGTTTAACAGCCGGTTGCAGTATAACTAGACAAGGTTGCAACATAGTGCATCAGTTGGTTGCAGTAAAACAAAATAGATCCATTGGTTATACTGAGTTAGATGTCTAATTGCATAGTATTATTCACTAAGTAGTTGAGCATACTACTATTAAACAGAAGAAGTGGAGGAAATACTGTGCAATTGTCAATTCTCGAAGAATATTTTTTACAAGCAAGTGACCGTCTACCAGAGGAAGCCCAAAGAGTACTTTCAGTATTGCTTAATGACGGCAATATGAACAAAGAAGAACTATCCTTAACCTCTCAAGTTAAAAGAGCCGTGCTAGATCATGTTGTGATGCAGCTTTATGCCCTGGGATTTGTTGAGGTTTCAACAGAAGGGAAAAGTAAAAT
>JAJZSC010000165.1:1558-7207 GCA_021849995.1 Bacillota bacterium
AAGAGTATTTTAACTTACTTAAGCAGGCAGGATAAGAAAATAAAACAAGTACCAACGGCTACGTTAATCCGTTGGTACTTGTTTTAAGTTGTAGTTTTTATACCTTCAGGGAAACTGTGCTCCAAAAATGCTCTTCCCAGTTGGAAAGCAAGTTCAATTTTTTTTTGTCTTTCTCCTTATTATTGAGGTTTGGATCGGTTTTCACGGCTTTCATCTTATTAATAATGTTGGCTCGAAATTCTTCTAACATTATCACGCCTCCTTCTAAAATATACGTAAGTACATTTATTTTCAGGTAAGAAATGGCCAGTTTTTGCCGGCCATCATAACAAAGTTGTCATTTATAGGCCTGAGCGCTAATTGGTAGTTTAATTATGTTTTAATAATGTAGCCGGTCTTTGGAAAATCTATGGATATTGCGGATGTTTTTGCAACAATAATTACTAGATTATTCAGCAGAAGTCTCTATCTCATAATAACCGACAATATTAAAAAGTGAAGGGGAAGAAGAATGTCTCATAAAGATTTCACAAAGTTGGATCGACTAATTGGAAAAACTACAGCATTAGCTCTATTCTGCATGGGAACTGTATATTTAGTAATCACAAGTATTGGATTTTTATCACTTAAATCGGATCTGGACCCAATAGGCGACCCATACTTTTCTATTATGGAGATACTTATTTTAGTAATGGCACCTTTAATGGTTGTGCTCATGGTTGAAGTTCATGCCTACGCGTCTTATAATGTTAAAACATTAAGCTTGATAGCACTTATATTTATGAGCATTGTTGCTTGTATCACATGTAGTGTACACTACTTAAGATTAACCGCTAGTCACGAGTCCATTACAAGTTTACCATGGTTATTTTCATTTACATGGCCTTCGGTAATTTATGCATTGGATATATTAGCCTGGGATTTCTTTTTTAGCCTTTCTATGCTTTTTGCTGCACCTGTTTTCAAAGGTGATAGGCTGAAAGCATCAGTACGGATTATTATGATAGTGAGTGGAGTGCTAAGTTTTGCTGGGTTGCTCGGTCCTATAGTTGGCAATATGCAAATTAGAAATATTGGAATAGTAGGTTATGGCGTAGTATTTCCATTTTTTTGTTTGTTATTAGCGAAAGTTTTTAGCCGAACAGAATTGCTTTATGAGGAAGCTATGCAAAATAATGAATGATGGGATTGGAAAATAGTTTTTTATAAAAATTGCAATGTGATGAGGGAAAATTATTATACATAAAAAAACCAAATATCGGGGGGATAATAGGCGCTTATGCCAGTTCATATAATTAAGATTACCAAATGCGAAACCAATGTAACGGAAGTTTAATTATATTTTAATATCTGTAATGAAAGGAAAAAATAACATGAAAAAAAGACTAAAAGGAATTGATATATTAATAATTTGTATCATTATAATATTGATAGTAATAACAACACAGATAAAAGTTATATGATAACAAATCAATATGGAGATAATGTGAAAATTTTCAGAAATGCAATTTATGCTCATGATTCATATTTTAAAGCTCTAGCAAATATCGGCAGCGATTTTACTATTCTTTTATTAGTTGTACCAATGATGGCAGTTGCTTTAATCAGAGAAATAAAAAGAAGTAACAATAAAATCAAAATTATTTCTTACAGCAGTTATGGCAACAGTGCTTTACTATGCTGCCAGTATAGCGCTTGGAGTGACTTACAATTCACTTCATTTGAGATATATTGCTTTGTTTTCCAGTTCGCTTTTTGCTCTTATAATATTGGTTAAGAGTATAAACACAGTTGAACTTCGAAAATTGCAAAAGTGGATAATTCCATCAAGAGGATTAAATGTATTTCTAATAATATCGGGTGTATCTATCTTTGTGGCATGACTGCCAGACATAATAACTTCCCTTATAAACGGAAAATCATCGACACTTATAGAAATATATACAACAGAAATCACCTATGTGTTAGATATGGGAATTATAAGTCCGATGATATTTATATGTCTATTTCTTCTTAAAAAGAGAAATGGATTTGGGGATATTTTGCTTGCCATCATTTTAAAAATGTGTGAAATCATAGGAGTTATGATATCAGTTGCGACAATTTTTCAGACTTTGGGTGGTATTGAGCTACCTGTTCCTGCCCTTATTACTAAACTTGGAATATTTATTGTGTTAGCAGCTTTTGCTGCATATTTTAATATTAAACTTTACGGAAATATAAAAGAGGAGATTTGTGAAGATTGTTTTTGATTAGCTTGTATTAATTTGATTCGCAATATTTATATATTGTGTCTTATTGGTCTACTAATAAAAAGTTATAACAATGTATTATATGGCAACGCTTGTTGCCATTATATGTCCGTAATTATAATTATACATCTATTAAGTACAGAGTTATACAATTAAAAGAAGCCCCTGATAACTGGCAAGGCTATGTGAATTTAAGAGAAAAGATTTATGGTAAAAACCAAACCTTAACTCATGAAAATAATGCAGTTCAAAATGCTGTTTAATTCAACAAGCTCTAACTTCCAGCAAGCTTGTTGGTTCAGATAATTAAATTTACTTTCCCGTCCACATATCTGTGACTAAGTCCTTGGCCCAATAAAGATAAGGCAAATAAAAATATCCTTTATCTCCCCAATTGCTTCCCCAACTATTGCGAACAATAGCCCACTGCTTTGAATCGTCATACCCTACAACAAGTGCAGCATGACCGCCGAAAAGTTGTTCAGTGTCTGTGCTAGGCATTGGCACAATGCCCGTTTTGGCAACAGCATCGCTTTCAAAGGACTCATAGACCATAATGCCAATAACTACTGGCAATCCTTCAACTAAAGATGCTTTAAGCATGGTTAAGTCTTTAACTCGGTAATATTGGTTTATTCTGTAATGGAATGCATCCAAAATATCCCGTATTGTTGGCGGTTGAGTATACTGAGCAATATTGTATGGGTCGTCACTTTCTGGACATACCCCTATATTTTTTAGGACCTTCATACCATCCCGAATTGATGCACCACTATCTTCTTTTACTGTACCCTCTAACTTACGTTCATAATAATAAAGGAAAAGCCTTGATAATCTTACTAACGGTTGTTTTGCTTGTAAAATAAGATATTCACGTAAACCAGATGCTATAGCATTTGCTGTACAGGAACCAAGTTGGCCTTGGTCAACCACTGGGCTGCATTGAGATCCTAGGTTTATCATTGTGGGGAGATCCTTGGGATGAATAATCGATTTTGATTGATAATGACTGTCACGAAGATCGAGGCTATCCTTCTTCAACTTATAAGCTCGTTTCACCTATACACTCTCCTAGATACATAATTGTCATATTTTACATATTATGCTCCTTAAATTTATAGTGTGATTTCGAAGTGGCAAATTAAAATTATATACTGCTACCCCCTTCCCTTATATTTTATATAAGGCCTCTCTATTTTTTACATGATAAAAGAGATAGTTCATATAACAAGTATTATGGTCAATTAATAGATCGTAGGAACCCACATTAATCATTGGCTAGTTTATCGGCTCAATATGAGCATTTCATTGCCATCACCAGAACATCGATTAGGTTTTATACCAGATTGCACGATATTTAATTTTTCTAAATGCTCACATTCTTGAATGACCAACAAATCTATAGATTTATCTAAGACATACTAAGCTTTATCTCTAAAAGCCATCTGACAGTTCCATGATACGATTTTCATACGCTCCCTCATTTGGTTATCAAATTTTGTTATTTTGCAAAAAGCTACTCAATATTGAGGGTTTTCCAAAGAAATAACCTTGTCCATACTCAATATTTAATTCCTTTAATATTTTTAAAACATTTTTGTTTTCGACAAATTCAGCTATTGTCTTTTTTCCTAATGTATTGGCTACAGCATTCATTGCCTGTACAAGAGCGATGTTAGAAGGATCGCTATCCAATTTTTGAATAAATGATCCATCTATTTTTAGATAATCAACTGGTAACTCCTTTAAATACGAAAAAGAAGAAAAACCAACACCAAAATCATCGAGTGCAAATTTGCAACCCATCTGTTTAATCCTGTGGATCCAATTTTTTGTATGATCAAGATCTCTTATCATTGAAGTTTCAGTGATCTCAAAACCTAATCTCTCTGGCTGGATTTTGCTTTTCTTAATGGAACCTTCAATAAAGTTTAATAGTGGTTCATCACTTAGGCTTAAACCAGAAATATTTGCAAACACTGTAATGTTGGGGTTTAGTTTTAAAACATTTAAAACATGTTCAATTACACAACGTTCTATATCAGGCATTAAACTATTTCTTTCTGCAACAGGTATAAATATACCTGGTAAGATTATCTCTTTATCATCATTTATTATTCTTGAAAGAGCCTCAAAATGCGAAGTTTCACCGGTTGAGATGCTTACTACAGGTTGATACAGTACCGTAAATCTTTTTTGTTTTAACGCTTTCTTTATTGAAATAATTAGCCTGTTTTCTTCTGTGTATCTATAAGTGCTGTCTTCAATGGAAAAGCATATTCTGTTTTTCCCTTTTTCTTTTGCAGAATAAAGAGCATTATCAGCAAGTGAAACAAGACGTTCTTTTTCTATAGCTCCGTTTATTTTAGCAATTCCAATACTTACACTAAAATTATAATATGAATTGTTTTTAGATAAGTATAAAACCTGTTCATCAACGCCTGTCCTTATTCTCTCCGCAATTTCGAGCGCATCATCTAAAGACACTTCCTCCAACAGAACTGCAAATTCGTCTCCACCATAACGTGCTAAAAGGTCTTCTTCCCTTATGCTTGATTGTAAAATACCTGCAATCATTTTAAGAGCTTCATCACCGGTTTCGTGCCCCCCTTTATAATCATTGACTAGCTTAAAATTATCTATGTCAATTAAAAGTAGAGCACTCTCGACACCTTGTTTTCCCTTTTTTATAACCTTACTTAATCTTTCATCAAATGAGTAACGATTAAGGACACCCGTCAGGAAGTCATGTGTTGCTAGATATTTTAATTCCTCTTCCATTTGCTTACGAGCAGTGATATCCTCTGCCATGCCAAGACCGAACTTACCTTGACTAATTCCTTCTATGGTTGAAGATGTTACGTTAACCCAAACGGCTTGGCCATCTTTTCTTAGAAAACGTTTTTCCGTTTGAGTGTCTGCTATTGCAACATTTATTGCTTTGTTATATAAGTCTACAGTTTTTCCTATATCCTCCGGGTGGGTAATAGATAGCGTAAGCATTCCTTTGAGTTCTTCTTCTTTATAATTAAGTAGTTTTTGTAAAGCTAAATTGGATTCAACAATCCGTGGTTCAGGGTAAGACAAATCTACTAGAGCCATTGGAATACCGGCATCTTGGAAAACTGACCTAAATTTGGCTTCAGAAGATTTTAGTTCTTCCTCGTATTTTTTTCTTTCAGCAATATCACGTGCTATTGCTAAAAAAACATTATTCTCATTCAAGTTAAACATATGACAATTAATCTCAACGGGAATCGGGTGGCCTTCCTTAGAAAGAAAATCAGCTTCAAACGTTGTCATTTTATTTTTTATCAATTGTCTTAAAATAAAAGGGGTCTTTTTGCGTATCTCATCAGTAAAAATGTTTGGAGGGTGCATTAAAAAAAACTCTTCC
>JAJZSC010000166.1 GCA_021849995.1 Bacillota bacterium
CGGGGCATAGGGATATGGATGAGTGAGCTTATCTGGTTCATGATTTCTTGATTAAGACGACCGGCTTTGGTGGCTCACTAAAGGGCGAACAATAGTGTTTTCATGTGGAAAGAACGACTTGAGAATTTTCTTATCATTAATGAGGCTGTACCAGAAAGGGAGAAGAAAACGCGCAAGCGAAAAGAACAGTCGAGTAGGTGCTAGGGACCTAATACTTCTTAGTTAAAACGCTTGAGAATGTCACTTCAGCATGCTAAAATGATAATACCAATAAATGGAGATATTTTAAGTAGATCTTGATATTATGAGATACAAAGGCGAAGAGTAGTGAGGGAAAATTATGTCTGAACTTAGAGCAAGGACTGAAGCGGAGTTAAAAACCGTATTGGATGAATTAGTTAATAATGTTCAACCTATATTTGGCGAGTCGTTAAAGAAGGTCATCCTTTTTGGTTCGTATGCAAGAGGCGATTTTGATGCGGAATCGGATATCGATGTGATGCTTCTAGTAGATGAGGATGAAGCCGAGCTTAAAAAATATTCGAATGCTCTTTCAGACCTTTTAGTATTGATGGATTTGAAATATGATGTGTTAATTGCAGATATTGTTCAAGATTATAGTAAGTTTAATAAATTCATCAACGTCCTGCCGTTTTATCAACATGTACAAAACGAAGGAGTTGTGATTTATGAACAATGAAAGTATTGAGTTGTCCAAATACAGACTTCAAAAAGCCAGAGAAGATTTAGATAATGCCGCCATAAATCTCGATAACGACTTTGTCAAAGGTTCAATTAATCGCTCATATTATGCCATTTTCCACGCAATCAGAGCAATTCTCGCCTTAGATTTATTTGATTCTAAGAAGCATTCTGGAATTATCGCCTTCTTTCAGAAAAACTATGTTTCTACCGGTAAGTTCGAGGTTGATTATTCTAAAATTGTGCGAAATGCCTTCTCCATCAGGAACAAAAGCGATTATGACGACTTTTATATTGTCAGTAGAAGTGAAGCCGAACAACAGCTTGCGAATGCCAAAGCCTTTTTACAGAAGGTTACAGGATATCTACAAGAAGCGTGGGGGCAATTGGGGGACGATGAGTAGCGTTTTTTATTTTGGGACAGTTAAAAGACCCCGGGTGGTTATAATATGTAATGCATTTTGTAATGCAATGAACAAAATTTGATGTAAAAATAAAAGGAAACACATAAAAAAGAACTGTTCACCCCGAACAAGGGAGAACAGTTAGAAGGTGTATAATTAAAGGGTTTTAAAGCATATAGGGAACATATATTCCCCAGGCTCAACACCTTGGGGTGGTAGAGGCCGCACGTTCAAATCGTGTCGCTCCGACCAGTAAAGTTAATTATCAAACCTGTAAAACCGCTTACAGTGCGGATTTGCAGGTTTTTTGCATTATAAGGGGTTGGGCAGGGCCTTCTCACAAACTCCTTTGCAACTCACTAACTTGATTTATCTCATTAAGGAGGAATCCAAGGAAATATGTGGAATCTTAGAGTGTTACTGAGGTGAATTGGGAATGAGGGAGGAGTTACCTTATGTTCGAGATGCTAAATAGCACGATTTTACCTAATTCTACTGACTGTTGAGGTGCTTCTTCGAGTGCTGGTCAGCACGTTGACGGAAATACTGAACATTGTAAAATTTGCGGAAATCCCTTGGAGTACTTCGACAAGGGCAAAAAGCTAACTTGTTTCAAGTGTGGCAGGCAGGAGGTAGCTAACATCTGTTGCTCAATAGGTCATTATGTTTGTGACAAGTGCCACGGACAAGGGGTTATCGACTTAGTTAAGGACTATGTACTTAGTTGTGAATCTAAAAACCCTTTAGAAATAGCCGAGACATTAATGGGGTATGACGATCAAGTTCCCATGCTCGGCTGTGAAAATGCTTGGATAGCGGCAGGGGCTTTAATCGCGGCCATCAGGAATGAAGAAAGTATAACAGTAACTGAGGACCAGATTTTAGAGGTGCTAAGCCGAACAACAAGGCAGGCTATTGGCGGATATTGTGGTCTAACAGGCGTATGCGGTATTGCTGTTGCAATAGGCGCCTGTTTCAGCGTTCTCCATGGTGCTGCCTGTCCTAAAGATCAGGAAACGGCAACCACTATGAAAGTTGTGGCCAAGATGGTAAATACCATTGCTAACGAGACAGGGCCATGCTGTTGCAAGAACTTCGTTCGAAAATCTTTGACCGAGGCTGTAAAATTGGCGAAAGAGCATCTAGGTGTTTCCCTGCAGATGGACAATGAGAGCATAATATGTAAATATGTTGAACGGCATCCTCATGGATGCCGGAAAGAAAAGTGTTCCTATTTCGGCTAGGATACAGTCATTTGAGTAGGATAGAATTACTTAGATGCTATTTCTTCACGTCCAATAGCAACTTTTACCGGGCAATTTATCCATTGGACTATGACCTTGGCATTAAAGGTTTTTGCCAAGCGGATATATTTTATATGGTTTTCGGAAATAAGGTTAGTAGAATCAAAAATGACATTGTTACTCTTTTGTATCTAAATGAGTTTGCCAATACTTTTGAATCCATACAAAACAGGAATGTAATAAATATAAACTTACTTCTGGTCTTGCCATAAAATTCAAGCGTTATCTAATTGAGCCGTCTGAACACATGATACGAGAAGCGAATGCCCTTAATTTTCCATTGATTGAAATTCCATATGATTTATCGGTCTCTGACATAATACTTTCCCTGATTAAAGAAATCGTAAACGCTCGACGAAATGAAAGTGAAAAGTTGAGGAGCAATGCCTTTCTCTTAAGTTTATTTAGAGGAGAAGAGCAAGGTGAAGACTCCATTCTCGCCGCAGGACTTCCTTTTGGACTTCTGCCTAATAGTGACTATACGGTATTAAATGTATCCTTTAATTCTTTGCAAGAAGATGTTAACCCAGACTTAAAAATAGCTGTTGTAGGATTTAGTTGGTTTAATTCTTGGCAACTTGGATGAAGATATCCGTGATCTTTGTGAAAAAGGCACTCCGCTTATTATCCCCTTTAACGGCTTTGTTCTAGGGGCAACTTTGAACCTTGGTGATATATTAAAAGCCGGTTATTCCCGGTATTATTTTAGGTCTTGTTTCTCTATTCGCCACCGGCTTCTTCTGCTATTGGGTTTTCAACTTGTTCTTTAAAGAGCATGTGCTTGAAAAAGCTTGATCTGTGATACGAGAATTCCCCCAAGGATAAGTGCGCAGCCTACATATCCTCGGATCTGCATACTCTCTCCAAGGATAAGTGCACCCCCAATAGCACCAAATACAGATTCCATACTCAGAATGATGGCGGCATGGGACGGCTTGGCATGTTTTTGCGCTACGGCCTGGAGGGTATATGCCACACCCACGGACAGAAGACCGCCATAAAGTATGGGAATTAATGCATTCAAGAGGCCAGATAGAGTAATTTCTTCATATATTATGGCGATGATCAGGCTTAAGATAGAGCATGTAGCGAATTGAATACATGATAATTTCAACGGATCTACTTTCTTGGTAAAATGATCGATGGTCAGGATGTGTATAGCCCAAAAGAATGCTCCCAAAAGCTCCAGTAAGTCTCCATACTCCATACTGAAATCGTCATTTACGCTCAAAAGGTAGAGACCAAGAACTGCAAGACCTACCCCAATCCAGGCGTTTTTCCCGATTCTATGCTTCAAGAATACTCCGATAATTGGAACAAGAACCATATAAAGACCGGTAATAAAGCTCGCTTTTCCGGCAGTTGTATAGTTTAGACCGATTTGTTGCAAGCTTGCGGCAGAGTACAAAACGATACCAACCAATACGCTAGGGACAAGTATTTTCTTAATGGGCAATTCTGGCCTATTATCACTGTTCTTCTTTTTGTTGAAATACAATATTAAGGGTATAAGGGAAATGCTTCCGAGAGCAAATCGAATACCATTGAAAGTAAAGGCTCCAACATGTTGTGAACCGACTCTTTGGGCAACGAAAGCAAATCCCCAGATGGCCGCAGTAAGAAATAAGAGCATATTTGCTCGCAATTCTCGAGTATTCATTCGATACCTCAATTCTATTGATTTCTATAGTTGCAATTAACGGTCTTGTTCAACGTTGAATTACCGAAATAGGTTTATAATAAATTAAGAACTAGTTGCAAAAATGTGGATTTCGTAGTATCCTTGTCCCGCATTTTTATCTCCTTATGATTAGAGATTTTGGGCAAGGACTACCCTAACTCTAATTATAAGGTTTTTGATTTAAAATTACAGGAAAAATCAGGAATGTTGGCTATTCTTTATAAGATTTTCCCAACTTTTAAAGAACTGAAATCTTGATGATTTCAGACAAAAACAGACCATGATGTGATGAACTTCATCTTGCATGGCTGTTATTGCTGAAGAACTGGGAGCTAATGTCGTTATTATAGGGATATTACAATTGTTAAGGCTTTTGACGATTATCGCTACGATTCTCTTTATGGCCTCAATATCGCGAGGTAAGGTGTAATTAGGAACATAACAAAAAATAAAATCATAAAATATAGTGATTACGTGAGCAATTTTGAGGAAAAGCAATGTTTCCACCCTTTATATATGGTTAAACCTGATCTATCAATGGAGAAGCGGATAAATTAAAAATTTTTATTGACAACCAGGAACAATATGCTAAAATTGTTCTCGATGGGAATTTGGGTCACCGGACAAGAAATCTGTTCGGCTCGGATTCCTTCATATTTTGGAGAAAAAAAGGGGGCAACGATGACAAAATGAGCAATTCTCTGGGACGTCATGTGTTGGCTGAGATCTATGGTTGTAGTTTCGATATCCTTAACGACAGACAAAGGGTCGAAGAGATCATGGTCAACGCAGCCCTGGAATCAGGTGCTGAAGTTCGTGAGGTGGTGTTTCACAAGTTTAGTCCACAAGGTGTAAGTGGTGTAGTAGTTATTTCTGAGTCTCATTTAGCCATTCATACCTGGCCTGAACTTGGATACGCAGCCGTTGACGTCTTTACTTGTGGGGATCGTGTCAATCCCTGGGATGCCTGTAATTATCTAACTGAGCAATTTAAGGCAGGTCACATGACGGCTACGGAAATGAAGCGTGGAATTGTTGAAAACCCGAAGGAAGCGGTAAATCTTTAGGAGGGATATTTATTTTATTCCGGACTAAGATGTCGGCTGACTAAATGGACCTTGTAACAAAAGGTGTTGCAAGGTCTATTGTTTTGTATACATATTAAACTTGAATTTGAGACGAATTTTTTTATACGTAATTTTTCTGAGTAAGAATATCTGGCTTTTGTGAATAATAAGGATTGTGCAGGAATTTACTAAGGTATCTAGAATAATAAATAAGTTAAACCACTCATGCAAGGAGCGGTAAGATGGTTCCGTTAGAGTTAAGTTTTTATAAAGAATTGCATTCGGTTCAAAATCAATTGGATAAAGAAATAAGCTTTAAGACTGCAAAGTTCGAGGAATTAATAAATTTGCCCATGGATGAGTTGGACGAAAATGCTTGTGCGGCAATCGTCCTTGCAGTTTCGAAGTCAATCGGAATAGTCGATAGGAAATCTATTGCCCTAGCGGCTATTGTTCAGTATATATTTATGGCAGATAGGGTACATCGGTTGATGAAGGATACTGATCTAGATGAAGCCTCTAGACAGTTTCCGGTATTAGTTGGAGATTTTTTGTACGGACGCTTCTTTTTGAAACTCTGTCACGAAGGGCTGCACTTTTTCTTAGCTCCTTTAGCCAGAACTATTTCCACCATGAACCAGGGGGCTGTTTCGCGTTGGCTTTTAAAAGAAGAGCCTTCCGGAACCCCGGAGTGGATCGGTGTGATTGAGCAGGAAAGTGCTTCTTTGACCGGACTTGCTGCCAGGCTGGGAGCAGAATTGGGTGGAGCTTCCTACTCTCTTCAGGATACCTTTCACGAGCTGGGCTGGGAGCTTGGGCTAGCATGGGGAGCTTGGCGGGATAATATCGAAAAGCACGTCGTCCAAAACGCACTAAGCAGAGCCAAAGAGATCATAATGAGAATTCCTGAGAGTGTCCAGATAAAGCCGCTGTATGAATTGTATAACTACATCGTTCAAAGAATGGGCTACAATGCTTATGTAATCGAAGTCTAGCCCGTTAGGAGAGAGTAAAAAATTAGAACTAAAGAGGGTTGAAATGGGAAAACTACGCATTTTCTTGGAAATGATTAAGTTTGAACACACAATATTTGCTTTGCCATTTGCCTATCTCGGCGCGTTTTTAGCGGCAGATGGCGTACCAACTTTAGCTCAGATTGTTTGGATAACCTTGGCAATGGTCGGTGCCCGGACGGCCGCTATGTCATTAAATCGCTTGATTGACCGTCATATAGACGCTCGCAACCCGCGCACCTCCAAACGCGCTATCCCTGCAGGTCTTTTAGGTGCCAGTGAAGTTTATGTGTATGTGGTACTCTCTTTTTTATTGTTGGGGATAGCTGCTTATCAACTTAACATGTTGGCCTTGAAGTTAATGCCGATCGCAGTTTTTGTCTTAGTTCTTTACTCCTATACCAAGCGTTTCACCTGGTTATGTCACTTCGTTTTAGGCCTAGCTTTAGGTCTAGCACCTGCTGGAGCCTGGATAGGGATTACGGGGCATTGGGCCTTAGCTCCAGTTCTGCTTGGGCTGGGCGTACTGACCTGGGTAGCGGGGTTTGACATAGTATACGCTTGTCAAGATGCGGAGTTTGACCGTAAGGAAGGATTGTACTCTATTCCCTCTGTATTTGGAATTAAAAGAGGTATGGAGGTTTCAACAGTATTGCATGTGTTAGCTCCCATGTTATTTATTGCAGTTGGGATTGTACAAGGGATGAGCTTCTTGTATTTTACCGGGGTGGCAGCAGCCATTTTTTTACTTTACCGGCAGCATAGAATTATCTCGGCAGAAGATCTATCTAAAATTGGGATAGCCTTTTTTAATCTTAATGGTTATTTAAGTGTTTTACTATTCGTGTTTTCGCTCCTGGACTTACTACTTAGGTGATAAGCATCTTTAGGTCTTTAGTTTTTACTCTTTAGTTTTTTTTAGTTTTTTAGCACCCTTAGTGCTTTTATCACCTTTATCACCTTTAGCATATATCTTCTTAAACTCTCATGCCCT
>JAJZSC010000167.1 GCA_021849995.1 Bacillota bacterium
CTCTGCTCAAGGGGGGGTACCCAAAACGTTATGCCATGGGCTTAATCGCTGCTTCCGGTACGCTGGGAATATTGATTCCGCCGAGTATTCCTTTAATCGTTTTTGGAGTCACTGCTGATGAATCTATTGGCAAATTGTTCATGGCCGGCATACTTCCAGGAATTTTTTTGGGTGGAATATTACTTGTTTCTGCAATTTTATATGCAAGAAAACACAATTACGGACGGGGTGAGAAGAGTTCCTGGAGTGAACGTTGGAGAGCTACTTTTAAAGCAATTCCCGGAGCTTTTTTGCCGGTTCTGATTCTAGGAAGCATTTATACCGGTATTGCCACTCCCACCGAGGCAGCAGTTGTGGCAGTATTTTATACCTTGTTTGTTTCGATCTTTATCTATAGAGAACTTGGTTGGAAGGATATCCGCCCGGTTTTAAGAGAGACGATTAACACGTCCTCCATGATTTTCTTAATCATTGCCGCTGCTTTGGTTTTTGCTCTGTTCCTGACGAACAACCAGGTACCTAATAAAGTGGCTCAGTGGATCGGTGACTCTAATCTAAATGTCTTTGCCTTCTTCCTGGTCACTCAGTTGATGTTCTTTATCATGGGGACATTTTTAGAGGCAGTATCAATTATTCTCATTACTTTGCCAATCCTTCTTCCGATTATTAAACAATTAGGGATAGACCCGATCCATTTTGCAATCGTCATGACTGTCAATATGGAACTGGCCATGATTACTCCACCGGTAGGTCTGAATCTGTTTGTAGTCAGTTCCATGGCAAGGGAGCGCTTGGAAGAAGTGGTACGTGGGGTGGCTCCATTTATCGCCATTATGATAGGGGTTCTCTTGTTGTTTGTAATATGGCCGGATATCTCCCTTTACATTCCTAGAGTTTTAATGCAATAGGTTTTCTAAGTTATGGTAGTTTTCGAGTATTGAGCGGTTGGTAAGTTACCAACCGCTCAGTACAAAGGGGGTTACAGGATGCTCGGAGAGGTAGTCGGCCTGCTATCCCCA
The DNA here is from genome assembly GCA_021849995.1 of Bacillota bacterium. Taxonomy (GTDB): domain Bacteria; phylum Bacillota; class Desulfitobacteriia; order Desulfitobacteriales; family Desulfitobacteriaceae; genus JAJZSC01. The sequence goes on from JAJZSC010000167.1 coordinate 1,020, forward strand.
CACATTAAGGGCAAATAGAAACCCTAACTAAGGGGGAGAACCCATTGAATTGTGCAGGTTGTCAAAAAGGAAATGCTTGTTATCAAGGAAAAAGTTGTATTGAACAAGGATATAAACAGCCTGAATATCAGAATGAAAATAACTTAAAGATCTTAACTGTAGCAAGCTGTTTGGAAGCTGAGTATTACATGAAGATTACCCGTCTGGAGGAAGTCATTCGGTTTGGAATTGAAATGCGTTATGTTACTGTAGGATTGGCTTTTTGTGTAGGACTTGCTAAGGAAGCTAAGGAATTTACAGATATATTTAATATGCATTTTAAAATTCATTCGGTTTGCTGCAAAATTTGTGGGGTCGATAAAAAAGAGTATGGCTTACCTAACATTAGGACGGAATGCTACGAGACTGCCTGCAACCCAATTGGGCAAGCAAAATATTTGAATGATGCTAAAACGGAGTTAAACATTATAGTTGGACTTTGTATTGGGCATGACATTCTTTTTACTAAATACTCCAGTGCTCCGGTTACAACCCTTGTGGTAAAGGACAGGGTGTTAGCCCATAATCCACTAGGGGCAATCTATTCAAATTACTGGCGGAGAAAGATGTAAAAAGTTTAAAGCCCTCTCAAAAAGTGGCCAAACTTCGGGCCGCCGGTGTGCATGTCCTGGTACGTTTTGATGATTTGATCCGGACTTAAGGGAGATTATTGGATAAAAATAAAAGAATGTAGAAATTCAAAGAGAAATAAGAAGAAAATACTTAGCAGGAGGGGGTTAGAGAATGGCGGTATTAACAGGCCATCCAACAGAAATCTCGCGCGTTTTGGCCAAGTGGATTAAGCAAATACGTTATGAAGATTTTCCGGTGGAAGTAGTACAGGAGGCTAAACGTGCTTTTTTGGACTGGCTGGGTTCTGCCCTGGCCGGAGCAGGTAAAGAGCCGGGGCAGATCTCTCTGACGTTAGTTGAAGAACTGGGGGGAAACCCGGAAGCCACACTCCTTTCTAACGGGAAACAGACAAGCTGTATCCTCGCAGCTTTTAATAATGGAGTAATTTCTCATATTGTTGAACTGGATGACGTGCATAAAGCTTCTATTCTTCATGCAGGTGCAGCAATTATACCTGCTGCGCTGGCAGCGGCAGAAAAAGTCAAGGCGGACGGACGTCAATTAATTGAAGGAATCGTTGCAGGCTATGAGGTCGGGATTAGAATCGGGGAAGCCGTAACCCCATCTCATTATTATTATTGGCATAATACAGGGACTGTTGGTACATTCGGGGCAGCAGCGGCTGCTGGAAAAATACTCGGACTTACCGAAGAAGAGCTGGTCCATGCCATAGGGAGTGCAGGTACCCAAGCAGCAGGATTATGGGAATTCCTGGCTGATGGTGCCATGAGCAAGCATCTCCATCCTGCCAAAGCAAGTATGAATGGTTTACTTGCTGCCCTGTTGGCCCAGCGCGGTTTCACAGCAGCGACCAAGATTCTCGAGGGAGAAAAAGGCTTTTGCAAGGCTATGGCTTCCGAGTTTGACTTGAGTAAAGTTACATCTGGCCTAGGGCAAGGGGAAGGGTATAAGATTCTGGAGAATTGTTACAAAATCCATTCTTCCTGCCGGCATACCCATGGAGGAATAGATATAGCATTGCAATTACGAAAAGAGTATAGCCTAATTCCGGAGCAGATAAAGAAAATTGTGGTGCGGACCTATCCGATAGCCATTGATATAACAGGGAACTTTAATCCAGACTCTGTTTATGCGGCTAAGTTTAGTCTTCCGTATTGTGTAGCCCTTGCATTAAAAGAGGGTAAAGCAGGTCTGCGAGAGTTTAACGATCTTAACTTGAATGATCAAGCGATACGCGAGCTTATTTCTAAAGTCACACTGCTTGAGGATGCAGAAATAGCAGCTCTTTATCCAGCCAAGTGGCCCACCACCGTAGAGATAACTGATAACCATGGAAATCAATATCTAGGGCGTACCGACTATCCTCAAGGTGACCCTGAAAACTCAGTGACAGATGAGCAGTTAAAGGCCAAATTCCGTGACTTAACGACCTCGCTGCATTCTTTGGAGAAAGTAGAAATTCTTATTGCCAGCATCTTCGATTTGGAACATGTCAAAGATTTATCCGGTATGTTGCAAAGGGAAAGGAGTGAGTCCTAATGCCTAACACATACTTTTGGCGCAAACTGCATTCTTTCCTTGGGCTCTTTCCTATTGGAGTATTTCTTTTTGAGCATATGTTTGTAAATTCTTTAGCGCTAAAGGGGGAGGCCGCCTTTAACCGTGGTGTTGCATTCTTGCAGGGGGTTCCTTACCTTTGGCTGGTCGAATTGGTTTTAATATTCCTTCCTCTATTGTTTCATGCCTTTTATGGGATCTATATCGTCTATCTAACTAAAAATAACGTTCTGTCTTATACCTATTTTCGCAACTGGCTCTTCTATCTACAGCGGATCACGGCGCTGGTCACCTTAGCCTTTGTCGCTTGGCATGTGTTCGTCTTGCGCTTAGGGTTCTCCGGAGAGATCAGTTATGCTGCAGTGTCACAAACATTATCCAATCCGGTAGTAACTGCTCTCTATGTTATTGGTTTATTCGCCAGTTTCAGTCATTTTGCTAACGGAACCTGGTCATTCTTCGTATCCTGGGGAATTACGATCGGGGAAAGAGCCCAAAAAACTACCGCCTATATATGTGCAATCCTCTTTGTTTTTTTGACCGTGGTCGGGCTTAAGGCCCTAAACGCTTTTGTTTAAGGAGGGGTGGCGTTATGGCAGAAAAAATCATTATAGTGGGCGGTGGCTTAGCAGGGCTTATGGCAGCAATCAAGATAGCTGAAAGTGGAGCCAAGGTGGATTTGTTTTCCATGGTTCCCTGTAAGCGTTCCCACTCTGTTTGCGCCCAAGGTGGGATTAATGCGGCGGTCAATACCAAAGGGGAAGGGGATTCCACCTGGGAGCATTTTGATGACACAATTTATGGGGGGGATTTCCTGGCGAATCAGACTCCGGTCAGGTCTATGATTGAAGCAGCTCCTAAAATCATTGATCTAATGGATAGAATGGGAGTCACGTTTAACCGCACACCGGAAGGGTTTATCGATGTGCGGCGGCTGGGCGGGGCAAAGTACTCCCGTACGGTTTTTGCCGGGGCAACAACCGGACAACAACTTATTTATGCCTTGGATGACCAGGTGCGCCGTTATGAGGATGAGGGGTTGGTTTCCCGTTATGAAGAGTGGGAGTTTATTTCAATCGTTCAGGATGATGAGGAGCGTTGCCGGGGAATAGTCGTACAGGATCTCAAAAGCCTGGAAGTGAAGGTATTTCCAGCTGATGCTGTGATTCTTGCAACCGGCGGGCTTGGTATGATTTTTGGCCGCAGTACTAATTCCACGATCAATACAGGTTTTGCGCAATCCTCTGTCTATCAGCAAGGAGCAATTTATGCTAACGGGGAGTTTATTCAGATTCACCCTTCCGCGATTCCAGGGCGGGACAAATTAAGGCTTATGTCTGAGTCCATCCGGGGGGACGGAGGACGGGTTTGGGTTTATAAGGACGGGAAACCTTGGTATTTCCTTGAGGAGTGGTATCCAGCCTATGGAAATATGGTTCCACGCGATATCGCGACTCGGGCTATCTTCAAAGTTTGTGTCGATATGAAACTTGGGGTTGACAAAGAAAATAAAGTGTATTTGGATATTTCACACCTTGACCCCCAGGATATTAAGCGAAAACTATCCGGTGTAGTAGATATATACGAAAAATTTGTTGGGGTTGACCCACGCAAAGTCCCGATGCAGACCTTCCCAGCCGTGCACTACTCCATGGGCGGGCTCTGGGTGGATTACAACCAGATGACCAATATTTCGGGACTTTTTGCAGCAGGAGAATGTGAATATCAATATCATGGAGCAAATCGTCTGGGCGGAAATTCCCTGGTAGCCGCGATGTACGCGGGTATGGTAGCAGGCCCGAAAGCCCTTGAATACGCTAAAGGCTTACCAAGAAGCTCAGCTGAACTCTCTTCAACCTTATTCGAAACCGCCCGTCGGAAGGAAGAGGAGAAGACGGAAGAAATCTTTAATAGGCAGGGTAAGGAGAACCCATACCAATTACACCAGGAACTTGGCGAGTGGATGTTGGAAAATGTAACAGTGGTGAGGTATAATGACCGGCTCTGGGCCACGGATGAGAAAATCTTGGAACTTCAGGAGCGCTTCCACAAGATTGGCGTTGGAAACAGCCCGAAGTGTGGAAATCAGATTGTCCCCTTTACACGCAGGCTTTGGGGGATGCTTAGCTTGTCCAGGGTAATAACGTTAGGTGCCTTACACCGCAATGAGAGCAGAGGAGCGCATTATAAACCAGAGTATCCGGAGCGGGATGATGAAAACTGGCTGAAGACCACTAAGGCTGAGTACACCCCCGATGGCCCGCGTTTTAGTTATGAACCGGTGGAAATGTCATTTATTAAGCCTCGTCAGCGCCGTTATGATGTAGCGAAAGAGGTGACGATGCAAAATGTCAAATGATAAATCGAGCAGCATAATAAAACCAACATCAAAAGATGTAACCTTTATAATCAAGCGTTCCAATGGTCCTGGTTTTTCCTCCTACTGGGAGGAATTCCAGATCCCTTATTATCCAAATATGAATGTTGTTGGAGCTTTAATGGAGATCCAGAAGAACCCGGTAAATGGCAAAGGTGAACAAACTACCCCTGTTACCTGGGAATGTAATTGTCTGGAAGAAGTATGCGGGGCTTGTACCATGATAATAAACGGTAAAGCAAGGCAAGCATGTTCAGCTCTGGTTGATAAACTAACTCAACCCATACGTTTAGCACCATTAACCAAATTTCCGCTGGTCAAGGATCTGGTTGTTGACAGGAGAGTCATGTTTGACAATTTGCGAAAGGTAAAGGCCTGGATCAAAATTGATGGAACCTATGACATGGGTCCAGGCCCGAAAATTCCGCCACAGGTACAAGAGTACACGTATGAGCTTTCTAAATGTATGACTTGCGGAACCTGTGCAGAGTCATGTCCTAATGTTAATGAAAAGTCTAAATTTATAGGCCCGGCGGCGATTGCCCAGGTTGATTTGGTAAACTCTCATCCGACTGGTGCCCTGATGAAGGAAGAGCGCCTCGAAGCACTAATGGGAGAAGGGGGAATCGCGGAGTGCGGAAACGCCCAGAACTGTGCTAAAGCTTGTCCCAAAGGGATACCCTTGACCCGTTCTATAGCGAGGGTTAATCGGCAGACCTCTGTCTACGGGATTCGAAGTTGGTTAAATAGGTAAGATTATCTTAAATATGGAAGAGAGGTGATTTCATGGAGCAACTGCAAAATACCAAGCTGATTTTTGGCTTTGAACGCTTGCAGGAGAGAGTAATAGAGAGAGGCTTATGTACTGCCTGTGGTACCTGCGTTGGAGTTTGTCCAGCTAAGGCTATCACTATCCGAAGGTATGATGGTGAACCACTCCCATTTCTTGACGGTAAATGCTCGGAATGTGGTAATTGTGAAGCGGTTTGTCCGGGAGAAGAAATTAATCTTTACGAACTGGAATTGGGGATATTTGGGCGTATTCGTACCTGGGGGACTCCCCGCAATCCTGAGGAATTACATCTAGGGATATTTAAGGACACCTACAGGGGATGGGCGCTAAATCAGAAAATCAGGCAAAATGGTTCGGGCGGTGGGGTGGTAACGGGGATATTGGCCTGGGCTTTGGAAAGTGGACTTGTCGATGGAGTGATTGTTGCTGGCTTTAACCCTCAAAAAGCTTGGCAAACTCAGCCTTTTCTAGCCCGTTCTCCAGAAGACGTGTACCTTTATGCTCAGTCTAAGTATGCTGTTGTAACGATGAATTCTTTGTTACAGGAAGCTATCGAGTCCGGCTGTGAACGGCTTGGAATAGTTGGACTTCCCTGCCAGGTCCATGCCTTGCGTAAATTAAAAGGATTAGGAAGGCCTAAGAGAGTGGCTGAACGCCTTAAATTGGTTATTGGGCTTTTTTGCGCATCTCAGTTTTATTTTGAAGGTACACGTCATTTGCTCGTGGAACAGGGAAATACCAAAGACCTAAATGA
>JAJZSC010000168.1 GCA_021849995.1 Bacillota bacterium
ATTGAAACAAAATGTTACATTTTGTTTCGCGGTATAAAACTCAATTTAACTATGCAACATTTACCATATATTTACATAGTGTGTAGTAAAGAATTGTTTAAAAGGGGGCTTAGCTATGGGCCCATTGACCCCAGGATATCGAAGCTTTCCAGCCGGGCCACCAAGGCTTCGTCAAAATAGAATAGGACCATTTTCTAATCAATTTCCTTTGGCTAACCAGAGTCCATCTCAGTTGACACAACCTACTAGTCAAATTCAATCCACTAATCAGTTGCAATCTACCAATCAGTTGCAATCTACCAATCAGTTGCAATCTACCAATCAGTTGCAATCTACCAATCAGTTGCAATCTACCAATCAGTTGCAATCTACCAATCAAACGCCATTAAATCATCAAACTCCCACTTCTAAAAACACGTTGTCTCCACAATCATCCCCTGGTTTAACTCAAAACACAAATACGAATTCCCAGAATCAATCTTCAAATACCTCTTCAATTTTACGCCAGACGGGAAGTGTTCTTATACGAGAGCTAGGACCTTCTGTCTATCAAAAGGTTGCTCCTGCAGTTGCCCAAAGAATTGGGCCACCTCTTGTGCTAAGGCTTGGGCCTCCGATAATTCAAAAAATAGGATTTCCCTTGATTAATAAAGTAGGACTACCGGTATTAAAAAAAGTTGGTGGTTTTATTCTTGGTAGGTTTGGAATTTAGCCAACTAGTACAGGTTTTATGTAAAATCGTAAGTGATCATATTAATATGTAAAAACGACTGTATTTAATAAAACAGTCGTTTTTACATTTAAAATTATTTTTTTCAACTCCAAAACTCTATCTTTAGAGAAATCTGTATTGAAATTAAACTTAAAATATCTTTTTCGTTTAGTGTGTTACTGACTGTGGCCTTTCCAGTCTAACTGAGCCGGCAGCTGTGGAGATATCTAAATCAATCTTTGTCTTAGCCTGATTATAGTTCGGACTGGCCCAATCCTTATTGTCAAAAATCAGCCCCGAACCCATGAAATTAGTGTTGCTGACCACACCACTAAAGTGGACCCGGAGGCCAACATTTTCCGGAACAACCAATACTAAATCAGATGCCGCACAATTAATCTTAACACGGCTAGTAAGACCATTGTCTCCAAACCTAAGACTAAACTTGCTGGCTCCTGTGTTCAGGTCCAGTCTATCTAATCTCATTGAGCTAAAATCGAGGTCACCATTAATAGCACCTGAATTTATATTAAATGAATAGTTAACCTTATCCGATAAACTCACATTCAAATTGTTCCGGCCACCTGGACTTAAATGTTTCTGGGAATCCAAGGTCAATCTGGCATTATCTCCCGTTATCCTTGAACTAAATTTTGGGGGTTCGCTTGAAAGTAAGCCTTCCCACTCATAACTCCCCTTCGCGAGATATTGTCCGCCCTCATTCTCCGGTAATGCTTTAAGTTCTACCCGTGACCCTCCCAAGTTCAGATCAATATCCGCTCTTTTTACTCCGTTAGGCAATTGCACTTCAATAGGCACTGCTCCACCTGCAACTTTTGACTCGGAAAAACCTCTTAGATTAGACCAGTGGCGATCTCCGAAGGTCAGTGAAAAACCTAGTAGTACAAGCAAAAAAACTAATACGACTGCACTAAAAGGAATTCGACGGTTAAAAAACAAGGCAACTCCCGCTAATATTAAAATTAACGGCCACAGGTCAATTACATTAAGCCAGACCCCCCAGGAAAGAGCCCCAAAATTGATTAACAAAAAGATACCACCTAGTGTAATAAGAACCAAACCCCGGCAAATGGATGAGAGGTAATTTTTCATGAGCTAATCCCTCCGCCAAATAATAGCTGCACCAATCAAAATCAAAACAACTGGCCAAATTTTATCGAAACTAAACCAGAAGGGAAACCATTGATCGAGAAGAAATAAGAAACCAAGTCCGATAAGAACTAGCCCAGCCACCTTGCTTCGCTCACCCCGACTCCCAATTCTCCGAAAAGATGTGTCTGGTGAACTCTCTTGTGACCCTGCATTATGGATATTCTCTTCTCCACCAATTATTGGTGCCTTAAGCACCAAGTCTTGATGTGCGGGATTTAGTGGTACAATAATCCATGCAACGATATAAACTAGAAACCCTACTCCACCCATCAAAATTGCTAAAAGCGTTACCAATCTGACTAGTGTTACATCAACATTGAAATAATCTGCTAGCCCCCCACATACTCCTGCTAACATTTTCTCCCGCCCTGAGCGGTACAGACGCTCTGTCATCTTTAAATCCTCCTATTTTACAATTAAGTTGTTTTCATTTCATATACGTGCTAACAAAGGCGAAAGTTTCAATTATTTCACCATTAACTCTAGTTTTTGTTATTCTTCTAAGCAAAAAGCAGCAAAAAGCCGTTAAGTCCACTGAAAGTAGTTTTCCGTTATGCTTAAATAAAAAATGCTCGCATTGGTTGCTTCACAATATTGGTCTATTGACTAGATTGATAAGAAGAAACACTGATTATTGAGGAATTGAATATCAAAAAAGTCCCGCACAAATCTTCTGTACAGGACTTCTCCAAAGTGCACCCTTATTTTTCAATCCGGCAGATCAGCAAGATCTTCATTCTTAGCAATTATTACAAGAATATCTTTATCGCGGATTACCTCATCCCCTCCAGGAGCAACTACTATTTGACTCCCCCTTCTAATTGCCATCACACTAAGGCCGTATTGGTTTCTTAACTCTAGTTTAGACAAGGTCTTATCTACAAACTTCAGTGGTGAAACAATCTCAACCACACTGTAATCAGGTGATAACTCAATGAAGTCCATCACATTAGCGGTTACCAAATTATGAGCAAGCCTTAGACCCATATCTTTTTCAGGATAGATGATTCTGTCTGCCCCAACCTTTTCAAGAACTCTCCCATGCAAGGCAGTTTGAGCTTTTGCCACAACATACTTAAGACCCATATCCTTAAGCATAAGGGTAATCAAGATATTTGCTTGAATATCATCCCCGATTGCTACAATGGCAACATCAAAATTTCTTACTCCAAGCGCCTTAAGGGTTTCTTCATCCCTGGCGTCAGCTTGTACAGAATGTGTAACACTATCTGCAATAGCCTGGACCGCGTGCGGATTCTTATCCATCGCCAAGACCTCGTGTCCAAGCGCACTTAAATTCAGTGCTACACTGGTTCCAAATCGACCTAATCCAATAACTAAGAATTGCTTGCGCAAGTTAATTCCTCCTTAGCCAATGATTAATTTTTCATCAGGATATTTAATCTTTACTTGCTTGGCTTTACTCTTTTGAGCGATAGCAAAGGCTATTGTCAAAGGTCCTACTCTCCCAAAGAACATTGTCATGATTATTGCTACTCTACCAATAGTACTTAAGTTTGGTGTAAAGCCCAGAGAGAGACCAACTGTGCCAAAAGCTGAGGTCGTCTCGAATAGCAGAGTCAATAAATCCGCGTCCTCAGTTATTGTCAAGATAGATGTAACAGTAAAGACCAGGACAATAGCAAAGAAAATTAAAGCTATAGATTTTTGAATTACATCCCTGGGAATAGTCCTCTCGCCAAATGTCACATGCTCATTGCCTCTGAATGTGCTAATTACTGATAGAAAAACCGACACTAGTGATGTTGTCTTGATACCTCCTCCGGTGGAGACAGGGGATGCACCAATAAACATCAAAAGGATGATAAACAAGAGAGTAGTATCTCTTAAATCAGTCAGATTTAAAGTGTTATACCCAGCCGTTCGTGGAGTAACTGCTTGAAAGAAAGACGCTAGAACCCGGGTTCCTGAATTCATACTCCCCAGGGTAAGGGTATTAGTGAATTCCAGAAGATATATTACTATCGTACCTACTAAAATAAGAATTCCCGAAGTCAGAATAACAACCCGTGAATGTAGGCTTAACTGACTCCAGCGGGCTTTATGACTGTAAACATCAGAGATAACCGTGAATCCTATCCCACCGATAATTATCAGAGAAGCAATGACCAAATTTACAGTTACATCTCCCACATAGCCGGTAATGCTCCGGAATTCTCCAAAAAGATCAAAGCCGGCATTGTTAAAAGCCGAAACAGAGTGAAAAATTCCATAATAAATCGCCTTTTTCCAACCTAAGTCAGAAGCCCATCTAAGGGACAATAATAAGGCTCCTAAGGCCTCGATTGCGAATGAAATTTGCACAACATACTTGGCCAGACGAACTACCCCTTGAATAGACCCTTGATTCAAGGCCTCTTGTAATAACAGGCGCTCTTTAAGGGATACCTTTCTACCCAGTAAAATCACAAATAAAGTAGCAAAAGTCATAAAACCTAAGCCGCCAATTTGTATGAGTGATAGTACTACTAGCTGACCAAAGAGGGTAAACGTAGTACCTGTATCCACCACAACGAGACCGGTGACGCAAGTAGCTGAGGTAGCTGTAAATACAGCTTCTAAAAAGCTAAGTCCTTGTCCATTTACTGTTGCCACAGGAAGTGTAAGCAGAATAGCCCCCGTGAGTATAACTAAAGCAAAGCCTAGGACCAACACGCGTGCGGGTGTTAATACATTATCCGTTTTCAATTTTCTAATTCCTCCGTTGGATTGGTAACTACTTTAAAAAACCGTTTCTAAGCTATGTAAATTATTATGACTTCTTGTACACCATCTCTATTCTTTTAACATTTGAATCTTGCCCAATACAAAGAATATTATTTACAGCTAAAGGATGCGCTTACTTCCATAAACGTATTTAACTCCTATTTCAGCTCAGAGTCAAGAGTCCTGAGCTCACTTAAAGTAACAAATTTATACCCCTTTTGCCTTAACTGATCAATGATACTTGGCAAAGCATTTACTGTCTGTTCTCTTTTTTCGCCACCGTCATGCAGTAGAATTATAGCACCCGGAAATACTCCGTCTAGCACATTCTGAATGATATATCTGGAACCTTTATTACGCCAATCCTTACTGTCAACGCTCCAAAGAGTTAGCACATGACCATTGTTCCGAACAATATCTATCTGTTCCTTAGAGGCAAACCCTCCTGGCGGTCGATAAAAATAGGTATGGAATCCAGTCGCTTCAAAAACAAGCTGGTCAGTCCTCTTTATCTCTTCTACAATTTTCCGCCCTCTATAGTCATGAGTGTAACCATGATTCCCTATTTCGTGTCCTTCACTGATCATCCTGTTTAGTAACCTCTGATTATCCTTAGCTGTCTGACCCAGGACAAAAAACGTAGCCTGCACGCGTTCTTGTTTAAGGATATCCAATATAGGGATAGTGAAAGCTGGATCCGGACCATCGTCAAATGTAAGTGCCACTACTTTATCCCCAGTGGTGGCCATATAATAGGTCCCGGGTGCTTTCTTTAACGATTCAGTGTTTGGATAATAAGACAATAGCCCTAGAGTGACCACAATCAGAACAAAAAATGTTGCTTTCATCACGGTGCTTCTTCTAATTATGAAAATACGCAAAATATTACCACCCCTATCCTTCTACACCTTATGTCTATGCGCGTATTAAGAAAAGAAAACAAAAAGAAGTACCTAAACCAGACAGGACTAGGTACTTCATTAGTTTTCTTTTCGACCATTCATTTTTTGAGATCATCCCGCATTTGATCTCTAAAGGTTAAAAAATCAAGCTTATTAAATAAGCTTCTAAATCCTATTTCATTGCAACCATACTTAGAGGCTGGTCCAATTCCTCTAATTCCTCTCCGCAAACGACCTTTTTCCTCAATTCAGCAACCATAGAAGGTACGTCAATCTGCATCGGACATCTTTCCACACAACGTCCGCATCTTAGACATGTATAGATCAGTGGAGCAGCCTTTTCAAGCCCTCCAGAAACGAATGCAGTCCAGATGGAACCAATTCCTCCTAGGTAGGTGTGTCCAAAGTGTCCCGCTGTGACCTGGAAAATAGGACACTCATACATACACCCTCCACATCTAAGGCAGTGTAAAGCCTGGGAGAATTTATCGTCACTTGCCATATCACTTCGACCATTATCTACAAATATGACATAGAATTCCTTGGGTCCGTGTGCTCCAAAAGTTGTAACTTTTTCAATATCCCCAGTTTTACTTGGTCCACTGATAATATTGACATAACCGGGGACTGGATACTGAGCATAGCGCCAGGTGACCTCTGTAACTTTCATAGCATCTTGGAAGGTCGGAACGATTTTTTCAATCCCAACCATAACGATATGAACAGGTGGTGCTCCTGTAGTGAGTCTGGCATTTCCTTCATTCTCGATGATTACTACCGCACCGGTGTCTGCTGCCACCACATTAGCACCGCTTATACCTACATCTGCGCTAAAATACTTTTCACGCATGAAATCCCTTACAGCCGCAACTTCCTCAGCAATATCCGGGGGAATTTCCTTGCCAAAGAACTTAGAGAATATCTCTGCTACTTGCTCACGGGGAACATGTATAGCAGGGGAAAGAATATGCATGGGCTTTTCCTCTTTAAGCTGAAGGATAAATTCGCCTAAGTCGGTCTCCCAAACTTCGTTACCCTTATCCTCTAAGTACTTTCTTAGGTGTATTTCCTCACCGAGCATGCTTTTGCTCTTAATTACTACCTTATTGGTGCCGATTATCCCTGAAGCAATTGAAAGGGCCTCCTCTTTACCTCTGGCAAAAAAAGCCTTGCCTTTATTACGCTCGACCGAAGCCATTGCCTGTTTGAGTAAATCATCATTTCTTCTAACCGAATCGGCTTTGATAGTTCTTACCTCTGCTGCCATTTCAGGAGTATGGGGAAAGCGCTCCATACTGTCGGAAACAGTATCCCGATATGATTGAACAGCTCTGGAAATGGCCTTGTTAATATTCTGGTCCTTGATTGCGGTATTGATGTTCTGCGTATAATCGCTAAACTCTTTTCTTAAGTCCATCATGCCATAACCCCCCTATACAAGAATTCGATCAGATCTTGAATTTCAGTAGAATCATTCTTGTTCTTACCAGACTCCAGGGCAGATAAACAATATGGACAAGAGGATAAAACTGTTGAAGCTTTTGTATTAGTTAACTCAGTTACTCTCCTGCTGGCAACAGTATGAGAAACCTCTGGGAACAGTAATTTACTGGGTC
>JAJZSC010000169.1 GCA_021849995.1 Bacillota bacterium
TTTTGTCATATCGATTTTTTTGTGACGGAACTAAATTTTTATGGAAGTGAGCCATATTTTTAAGGTTTAGGGTTTAAATAATTTAAGGAATGGAAATCCTCCTAGAGTAGGCAGCTTTGTAAACATTAAAGCTGTAAGATCAAGGAGGTTGTTTTTAGGTGCTCGGTAAAGTCAAATGGTTTAGCAAACAAAAAGGCTATGGATTCATTGAAGGAGAGAGTGGCAGGGACATCTTCGTTCATTATTCATCTATAGTCGGAGACGGTTTCAAGACTTTGGATGAAGGACAGGGTGTAGAATTCGATGTAATAGTTGGGCCACGTGGGGAGCAGGCTGCTAATGTTTCCCGGAGTACACATTAAACTGAAGTATGCGTAAATTTATGTCGCATTTATCCTGACACAGATTAAAAAATGCTTTTCTGAATGGTATAAGAAAGCGGAATCGTTGAAATACTTACATCGATTCTGCTTTTCTGTTAGTGATGTTATATTAATTCTTAAGCAGGATTTTTTCTCATCATAGGGAATATTATAGTTATACCAGTAAAAAGGGGGTTAATCTAATGAACATCATAATTCGCGGTAAACATATTGAAGTCACAGATGCCCTAAAAGAGTACGTATTGAAAAGAGTGGGAAAACTAGACAAATACTCTGACGAATTTATGGATGTACAAGTCACTTTACTGGTTGAACGTGGCCGACACCGAGTAGAAGTAACTGCGCCAATAAATGGTTTGATCTTACGCGGTGAAGAAGAAACAGCTGATATGTATTCTTCTATAGACCTGGTTATCGAAAAACTAGAGCGTCAAATTGACAAATATCGGACCAGGATCGCCAAGAGAATGCGCAGCAGGATGCTTAAAGATCATGAAACAGAACATCCCGTTCTAGACAGAGCAGATGATTCAGAAACCGTAGTAAAGAGCAAGAAGTTTGCAGTAAAGCCAATGTCGGTTGATGAAGCCATTATGCAGATGAATCTCATCGGACATAATTTCTTTGTTTTTACAAATGACGAAAATCATAAGATGAATGTCGTATACCGGAGAAATAATGGTGATTATGGCTTGCTTGAACCGGAGGCATAGTTTTCTTGCATGTCATAAGTAAGCCTAAAGGAAAAGGATTCGCAATAGCGAGTCCTTTTACCTTTAGTAAATACTTCTTGAACTATGGTTGCACCCTTGTATTCGGAATGTTAGAATGAAGTGATACCCTAGGATATGGAAAGGTGGATATACATGGGGTTTTTTAAGAATCTTTTTGATGATAACAGCCGCGAAATAAAAAAATATCAGAAACGTGTTCAAGTTATAAACTCCTTAGAGCCGGAAATCTCTGCTTTAGATGATGAAGCACTTAGGGGCAAAACAGTTGAATTCCGCCAAAGGTTGGAGCAAGGTGAAAAACTCGACGATCTTTTACCAGAGGCTTTTGCAGTTGTTCGCGAGGCGTCTAAACGTGTGCTCGGACTTCGCCATTACGATGTTCAGCTTATCGGGGGTATGGTCTTAAACGATGGGCGCATCGCCGAGATGAGGACTGGAGAAGGTAAAACCCTGGTCGCCACCTTGCCTTCTTATCTTAATGCACTCACTGGGCGGGGAGTTCATGTTGTCACAGTCAACGACTATCTCGCTCGCAGGGATGCTGAGTGGATGGGGCAGATACATCGGTTTTTGGGTCTGACTGTTGGCTTAATTTTACACGGACTAAGCTATGCTGAACGAAGAGCAAGCTATGCTGCCGATATAACTTATGGAACCAACAATGAATATGGCTTTGATTACCTGCGTGACAACATGGTTACAAGTCCGGAAGGCCTGGTTCAACGCGAGCTTAATTATGCTATCGTGGATGAGGTAGACTCAATATTAATTGATGAAGCCAGGACACCGCTTATTATTTCCGGTGAAGCGGACAAGCCCACGGAATTGTATTACAGAGTTGCCAAGGTTATTCCCAGACTAAGGCCTCAGGATGACTATAATGTTAATGAGAAAGACAGAGTGGTCACCCTTACAGAGCATGGTGTCAGCCGGGTTGAAAGTATGTTGGGAATCGATAACCTTTATGAGGATATTCATACAGAAGTAGCGCATCATGTAAACCAAGCACTTAAAGCGCATACTTTATTTAAGCGTGACCGAGATTACGTAATTAAAGACGGTCAAGTAATCATTGTTGATGAATTTACCGGACGGCTCATGTTTGGCCGCCGGTATAGTGAAGGTTTACATCAGGCTATTGAAGCTAAGGAAAACGTCAAGATCGAGAAAGAGTCTCAGACCTTAGCTACAATTACATTCCAGAATTTCTTTAGGATGTATGACAAACTCAGTGGTATGACCGGTACCGCGATGACAGAAGAACCAGAGTTCAAGAAGATTTATAACCTGGATGTAGTAGAGATACCTACCAACAGGCCTATGATACGTAAAGATATGCCGGATGTAGTCTACCGTACAGAAGACGGGAAGTTTAAGGCAGTAGTGGAAAGTATAATTGAACTCCACCGCCAGGGACAGCCTGTTCTGGTAGGAACCATTTCAATTGAAAAGTCTGAGCGCCTTAGCTCCATGCTTGAGAGAAGAGGGATACCTCATCAGGTTTTAAATGCTAAACACCATGAGCGGGAAGCAGAGATTGTCGCTGATGCAGGGCAAAAGGGAATGGTCACAATTGCCACCAACATGGCAGGGCGTGGTACTGACATTATCTTGGGTGAAACTGTTCCGGAATTAGGCGGTCTTCATATCATAGGTACTGAGCGTCACGAATCCAGACGGATTGATAACCAGCTCCGCGGACGTGCTGGACGTCAGGGAGACCCGGGTTCCTCTCAGTTTTTCATCTCTCTGGAAGACGATTTGATGCGGTTGTTTGGTGCCGAGAATATCATGGGCCTAATGGATAAATTAGGGATGGATGATTCTATTCCGATTGAATCCAAAATGATTTCCCGCTCGATCGAAACAGCCCAGCGCCGGGTAGAAAACCGCAACTTCGATATCCGTAAACACGTATTAGAGTACGATGATGTCATGAACCAGCAGCGTGAAGTTATTTACGGCCAGCGCAGGGCGGTTCTGATGGGTGAAAATTTGAGAGACAATATCATCGACATGATTGAAAAGGTCATAGACGATACGATTCAAATGTTCAGTGGGGACAGCCAATTCCCGGAAGAGTGGGATCTACCGAGCTTCTTGGAGTATTGTGAAAATCAATTCCTCCCTGGACACAAGCTTACTGCTGATCAGATCTCAAAACTCACTAAAGAAGAAGTCACGGAACTTTTACTTGATGAAACCCTCGACTTGTATAACCATCGGGAGGAAATGTTTGGCTCCGGGTTAATGCGTGAAATTGAAAGAGCAGTAATGCTTCAGGTCGTGGATAGTAAGTGGATGGATCATCTTGATGCAATGGACATGCTTCGAGAAGGTATCGGTTTACGGGCCTACGGTCAGCGTGACCCATTAGTAGAGTACAAGCACGAAGCCTTCGACATGTTTGATGGTATGATCAACTCTATTAGAGAGGATATCATCCGTTATCTGGTTAGAGTTACCCCCCAGATTACAGAGCAAGTGCCGGAAGAGCCTCAAAATATCAGTACCAACCGCGATCAAGAGGAACCAGCTCGCCCTGTGCATACTGGCCAGCAAATCGGCCGCAATGATCCATGTCCCTGTGGGAGCGGCAAGAAGTACAAGAAGTGTTGTGGAAGCAACTAGAGCTGCTATGAAAAGTAGAGGTTCGAAGTTCGAGTGGAAGGGATTCTTTAGAGGCTCAGAAGGGCTTCGGTGGCATTTTCATCATCTTGGAAAGCAGCCGATAGTATAATTTTTTAAACGGAAGGTGATAAAGACGTGTTATCAGACTGGAAACGGGAAATAGAAGATTTAGCAATGCGCTTAGCAGATTTGAGGGTTTCTCTTTGACATAGTTCAAAGGGAAGAAAAGATAAACGCTTTAGAAGCTGAGCTCCAGAGACCGGATTTTTGGGATGATCCCGCTTCGGCTCAAAAATTTATGCAGGAACTTGCTTATCAGCAAGGCAAAGTCAAAACCTATCAAGGGCTGAAAGCTCAGGTTGAAGATATAACTGCACTTTGGCAACTGGCTGTAGAAGAGGATGATGTTTCCCTTGAACCGGAAATAGAACAGGCAGTTAAGAATCTCAAACAAGAGTTTGAGAGATTAGAGCTCGAAATCTTGCTTAGCGGTCCCTATGATCGAAACAATGCCATTGTAACACTGCATGCCGGTGCCGGTGGCACAGAAGCCCAGGATTGGGTCCAGATGCTTTACCGGATGTATGTGCGCTGGGGGGAGGGGCGAGGCTATAAAGTGGATACCCTCGACTTACTACCCGGAGACGAGGCTGGTATCAAGAGTGTCACCCTTTCTTTTACAGGGGAAAATGCTTATGGTTACGCCAAAGCAGAAAAAGGAGTCCATCGCCTTGTAAGAATTTCACCCTTTGATGCTTCCGGGCGTCGTCATACCTCCTTCGCATCAGTAGATGTTATGCCTGAGGTGGCAGAGGATTCCGAGATCAATATCGACCCGGAAGAATTGAAGGTTGATACCTATAGATCGGGTGGGGCAGGTGGCCAGCATGTTAATAAGACTGACTCGGCCGTCCGTATCACTCACTTGCCTACGGGAATCGTAGTTCAGTGCCAAAGCGAGCGCTCGCAAATTCAGAATCGCGCTGTATGTATGAGGATTCTACAAGCTAAGCTCCTGGAATTAAAGCGTAAGCAACAAGAAGATGAGCTATCTGAGATTCGCGGAGAACAGCAGGATATAGCTTGGGGAAGTCAAATACGCTCATACGTCTTTCACCCCTATAGTATGGTGAAAGACCACAGGACTAACGTAGAGACCGGTAATGTAAATGCAGTAATGGACGGAGAAATCGATGAGTTTATAGCTGCCTACTTGCAACAGTCTAAAGAAGTTAAATAGAAGTCAGATAAATAATATTTGGGGAACATGTAAATCTTATACTAGAAGCGGACTATTCCGTAGTCCGCTTTTTTATACATTCAGAAAGTATATATCTGTGGTCGGCATAACGGCAACTAAGACTTCCGCCTGCGTCTAAGGACTTGGCGCAAGCCAAGTTTTGTTTATGTAATAGTGTACTTAAAAATTACAATCTTACAGATTTACCCAATTATTTTTTCCATTGCTTTTTACGGAATGAAAGTATAATAGTTTTTTGGTGCAGTAAATGGCAAACAACAATGAACAAGAGAAGACAAATTTTGAAATTAGTCCATAACGCTATATAGCACCTGCAAATTTACTAAATCAGCCATTCTATGGCTGTTAAATTCTAAGGAGGGACTCAAGTGACGGAGGTCGAACTAAAACGCGTAGCCAATACCATACGTCAGGACATCATCAAAATGCTTCTCCCGGCTAAATCAGGCCATCCTGGCGGAAGTTTATCCGGAGCGGATATTCTGGCTACACTCTATTTTAAGGAAATGAACATAAATCCCGCTGAGCCAGCTTGGGCTGACCGGGATCGCTTTATTTTGGCTAAAGGACATGCTGCACCTGTTTTATATGCAGCTTTAGCTGAAAAGGGATTTTTCCCTAAAGAAGAACTGCTCTACTTAAGACAAACCGGACATATGTTACAGGGGCATCCTGACATGAAAAAGACTCCTGGTGTAGATATGTCTACGGGTTCGTTAGGACAGGGTCTATCCGTAGCAAATGGAATCGCCTTGGCAGGAAAGCTTGACAAGAAGGATTACAGAGTGTTTGTGTTGCTAGGAGACGGAGAGATGGCCGAAGGCCAGGTTTGGGAAGCAGCTATGGCAGCTGCCCACTATAAGTTGGATAATGTGGTAGGTATATTAGACTACAACGGTTTGCAGATTGACGGACCAACTGATGAAGTGATGTCTTCTGCCCCGATAGCTGATAAATGGCGGGCCTTTGGCTGGCACGTGATTGAGGTTGATGGCCATGATATTCAGGCCTTATTGAACTCTTATGCCGAGGCTAAACAAACCAAAGGAAAGCCTACAATTCTGATCGCCAAAACCATTAAGGGAAAAGGAGTCTCCTTTATGGAGAATCAGGTGGGCTGGCATGGAAATGCGCCTAATTCTGAACAGGCTGAACAAGCCTTAAAGGAATTGAGAGAGGAGGCTGAACAACTTGGCTAAACAGGCAACTCGTGATGCATATGGAAAAGCAATTGTAAATTTAGGAGCAGAGAACTCTAATATAGTGGTACTTGATGCCGATTTATCCAAATCAACAAAAACCGCGGATTTTGCTAAGCATTATCCTGATCGTTTCTTTAACATGGGTATTGCCGAAGCAAATATGATGTGTACTGCAGCTGGTTTCGCTACAGCAGGAAAGATTCCGTTCGCCAGCACTTTCGCAGTATTTGCAACCGGACGGGCCTTTGAGCAAATCCGCAATTCTATTGCTTATCCCAAGCTCAATGTAAAAATAGCCGCCACCCATGCCGGTATAACGGTTGGGGAAGATGGTGGTTCTCATCAGGCTGTCGAGGATGTTGCTATCATGAGAGCCCTGCCCAATATGACGGTGCTTGTCCCGGCCGACGGGGAGGAAACCCGTCAGGCAGTGTTGGCAGCCGCAGAGTATAAGGGCCCCGTCTACATCCGGATGGGTCGACTTGATGTCCCCCTTCTTTTCGACCAGGACTATAAATTCCAGATTGGTAAAGCGAATATTTTGAGAGAAGGCTCTGATGTGGCAATCCTGGCTATTGGCACAATGGTATCAATCGCCTTGGAAGCTGCAGAGGAACTAAATTCTCAGGGGATTAATGCCACAGTTGTTAACGTAGCATCGGTAAAGCCAATAGATGAAGAAACTATCCTGAAAGTGGCAAGAGAAACCGGAGCGATCGTAACAGCCGAGGAGCATAACATAATTGGAGGTCTTGGAAGTGCCGTCTCGGAAGTAATAACCGGAGGATTTCCAGTACCGGTAGTCAGGGTTGGACTTAGGGATACATTTGGTGAATCCGGTCGTCCCTTGGAGCTGATGGAGAAATACGGGCTGACTAAAGAAGAGGTTATGGAGGCAGCCCGAAAGGCAATGGGACT
>JAJZSC010000170.1 GCA_021849995.1 Bacillota bacterium
CAATAAAATGCAAATAAATTTTAAATAGGTTTTTTGGGAGGAATTCTAATGGCGAAGATCATAGACAAATTTATTGGAATCATGGGATTTGCTGATGAGGAAGTTGAAGAGGATTATGTAGAAGAGGCAGAAAAAGATGAAGTCCGGGAAGAGGTAAAAAATAACCGTAAAAGTGCTCAAGTGGTTAGCATTCATACCCAGAAGCAGATGAAAGTCGTAGTAATGGAACCTGGTACCTTTGAAGAGTCACAGAGTATAGCTGATCAACTTAAGAATCGCCGCCCGGTTATAGTTAACCTGGAGAACACTGAGAAAAATTTGGCTAAGCGCATTGTCGATTTTATTAGTGGTACTACCTATGCTTTGGGTGGGAACATGCAGAAAGTCGGAAATGGAATATTCTTATTTGTTCCAAATAATGTAGATATCTCTGGGGAAATGAAGGATGACATAAAAGAAAAAGGATTCTTTTGGAACAATTCTAAGTAAGGAGTGATCTTTCATATTTATTTATCAGGTAGCTAATACCGTTTTAAACATTTTGATGTATGCAATTGTTTTTCGTGCACTTATTTCCTGGATACCGCCGGTAGCTAATCATCCCGCCGCGCGTATTCTTTATGATGTTACGGATCCGCTATTGAAACCATTTCAACGTTTCCAACTAGGCGGTGGTGCGTTTGGTGTTGATTTATCCCCAATTTTAGCTTATTTCACACTTTATTTAATTAAAGGCTTAATTCTGCCTGCTCTGTTTAATGCGATCATGTAATCCTTAGGCTCAATTTAAAATATTGTTGCTTTTTCAAGTATCTGCACTTAAACCAGCATTATAGAGCACAGAGCTAATTCTTTGGAGAGATTTGGAATGTTAGATGGAAAAACTTGACCGTAGTAGACTGGGATTTTGGGCCGACAAAGAGCTGAAAATTCAGGCGGCTCATATTTTAGACCTGTGTGAGATCGTTCTTCGCAAGGAAATCCGGCAGATAACCCCATTTCTTACTCAATCAATGAGTAGTTGGCTGCAAGATACGCTTGAAAGGAGCAGGCTAAAGTATTTGGCAGCAGGTGGATTTGCTGATTCAGAGAGAGTACGTTACGTTATTGGACCAAGTGATGAAATACTAATAGAATCCGATGCTGAAGTTGAGATATTGCATATAGTTCCGGTGGATTCAACTATAAAATTGGAACACAGGCACATCTTAGGGTCACTAATTGGTTTAGGCTTAAAACGCGAAGTTATTGGAGATATCCTTCCAGGTCAAACCGGTGTATATGTCGCTATAACTTCTGAACTGGCTGGTTTTCTATTACGTGAATGGGATAGGGTTGGAAGTGACAAGGTTAGGGTATCAATTCCGGAAACTGAATTAAAGCTGCTCCCTGATGAGGGAGAGGAGCGGCGTATTACTGTTTCTTCCTCAAGACTTGATGCAGTAGCAGCAGGAGGTTTTGGGATTTCCCGTTCTTCCATGCAAGAATTGATTATTCAAGGTAAAGTTAAGCGTAATGACGTTGTAATGCTTAAACCTGATTTAGAAGTACACTCTGGTGATATAATTTCCTGTAGAGGGCAGGGTCGATTGCGCTTATTGGAAACCGAAGGTGTTACCAGAAAAGGTAGAACTGCTTGGAAGGTACGGGTATTTAAGGCTAAACATTAGCGCCTGACACTGAGAGGGAGGAATAAGGTATGGGGCTAACACCTATTGATATCAGGAACAAAGAGTTTGGCAAGGCGATCCGTGGCTATAACTGCGATGATGTAGACAAGTTCCTTGATAGTGTCAGTAAAGATTTTGAGGTGCTTTTCACTGAAAACTTCGATTTGCGAGAAAAAGTGCGTCACTATGATGCTGAGCTTTCCCGTTATAAAAACCTTGAAGCTACTTTGCAACAAACGATGGTAATGGCACAGCAAACATCTGAAGAAGTTAAAAAGGGTGCTAGATATGAGGCAGAGCTCTTACTCAGGGAGGCTGAGCAGGAAAAGAACCAAAGGATGGCAGAAGCTCAAAAGAAAATAGATGAGCTTCAAGAAGAAATTGAGGAATTGGTGAGGAAAAGGGAACTGATCCGTACCCAATTAAAATCCTTCCTTCGTGCTCAGCTTGATTTGGCGGATGCTTTTGAACATAATTTAAATGCCTCTTAAAAAGCGTATGGCTATAAAGTTGCGGAAATGGCAATAATCATGTTAAAATGAACGTCAGACAATTTGAAGGAGTAGGATTACAACAGATGAAAATACAATTGATCACTGAACTGGCAGAGGATGTTCTCGTTCAGGGATTGGGCTTGCAGTTAGCAGAGGACGGATATTATTATGGCAGAGTGGGAAGACATGAAGTCCGGCAGGTTAAATTAGATGAGGTTGACAGTTCTTTAGGTGAAACCTTTGTAATAGTAGTGAGTCGACACAATAATGAAGGCGGCTGCTTTCGTCCGGGCGATTTCCTAATGACAGGTTCGGATGAATTTATTGACAAGGCCTTTTCTGCTCTTGACGAACTGGAGCAACGGGGACTGGTGGTTAATTTAGCTCCAAACGGTGAGCAACATCAGTCGATTGCAGTTGGGGAGAGTTTAATTTCAAGTGTTCAGGAATGGAAAAATCAAAAATTGCCTTTCTTTTGTCTATTTTTGGTGGAACCAGTTGCAGAGGAACACGCCAAGGTTGCTGGACTAATAAGAAGAATTATTGGTTAGTTGAATTTTGCCTAAGTATTACATATACTTAACAGTATAGTTGCCTTGTAATTTAATCATTTATAAGTATAAAACCTTGATAAGGACAGTCTTTGTTTGAAGCTCTTCAGCGAGCGGAGTTAGGTGTAAGCCCGTGAGATAGAACAAAGTGTATCACCTTAGAGTGAAAACCTGAATTGTTGGAGTAGGGATTTCCGGCTGGGTTCCGTTAAAAACCTATCTAAGTGGCTAATTCTTTGGCAACAAGGGTGGTACCGCGAGCAGAATCTCGTCCCTTTAGGGGAACGGGGTTTTTCTATTTTGTAGTAAAAATTAGTATATTTTCTAGGAGGCAAAGACCATGGACTATCGTGAAACCTTAAACCTTCCGGAAACGGACTTTCCAATGCGTGGGAATCTACCTCAGAAAGAACCTGAGATTCTAAAAAAGTGGGAAGATAATAATCTTTATGAGCAAGTTCAGCAAGCTAGGAGTGGTAGACCCCAATTTATCCTTCATGACGGTCCGCCTTATGCTAATGGAGATATTCATTTAGGACATGCTTTAAACAAGGTATTAAAAGACATTATCGTAAAGTATAAAACTATGGTCGGCTATGATGCTCCTTATGTTCCAGGCTGGGATACACATGGTCTGCCGATCGAACAGCAAGTTATTAAAAAGCTTGGCGTGAACAGGCATGCGGTTTCTACTTTGGAGTTCAGAAGCAAGTGTAAAGAGTATGCAGAAAAATATGTAGAGATTCAACGTGATCAGTTTAAGCGTTTAGGTGTTCGAGGGGATTGGGAAAAACCTTATCTCACTTTGCATAAAGAGTATGAGGCTGCTCAAATCGGCGTTTTTGGTGAAATGGCTAAAAAAGGCTATATTTATAAAGGCATGAAGCCCGTCTATTGGTGTCCTTCTTGTGAAACAGCTTTAGCTGAGGCTGAGATTGAGTATGCTGACAAAACTTCAGCGGCAATTTTTGTGAAATTCCCTGTTAAGGACGGACGAGGAAGTATTCCGCAAGATCAGACCTATGTAGTGATTTGGACGACCACACCATGGACTCTTCCAGCAAATCTGGCTATTAGTGTTCATCCTGACTATGAGTATGCCATTGTAAAGGTTAAAGAGGAATACTGGATAGTTGCAGAGGGATTGTTGGAGCAATTGCGCAGCACCTGGAATCTTGAGCTTGCAGTGGAAAAGAAAGTACTCGGCAAGGATCTGGAAGGGGTAGTTTGTCAGAATCCTCTCATGGAAAGGGATTCCGTAGTAATTTGTGGTGAGCATGTAACCCTTGAGCAAGGAACTGGTTGTGTTCATACTGCACCCGGGCACGGGGAAGACGACTTTATTGTCGGTAAGCAATATGGCTTACCTGTATTATGTCCTGTTGACCATCAGGGCAAGTTCACTACCGATGGCGGGAAATATGAAGGGCTTAAAACTGATAAAGCGAACCCGGTGATTATTGAAGATCTCCAAAAATCTGAGGCCTTAGTTCATGACGAGAAGATCAAGCACAGCTATCCTCATTGCTGGCGCTGCAAAAACCCAATCATATTTAGAGCTACCGAACAATGGTTTGCTTCCATCGATGGATTCAGGGAAGAGACCTTAAACGAGATTGAGAAGGTCACCTGGATTCCGGGCTGGGGTAAGGACCGGATTTATAACATGGTGGCGGATCGTGGTGACTGGTGTATCTCAAGACAAAGAACCTGGGGAGTGCCCATCCCGATTTTTTACTGCGAATCCTGTGGTAAGGAATTTATTAACGATGCTACTATTTCCAAGGTCCAGGAAATCTTTAAAAAAGAAGGGTCTGACGCTTGGTTTGCCCGCAGTGCGGAAGAACTGCTCCCAGATGGAATAACTTGCTCCTGTGGTGGTAACAAGTTCCGAAAAGAAACAGACATTATGGATGTATGGTTTGATTCAGGAACGAGTTATAGTGGAGTTCTCAGGCAGCGTGAGGGTCTTTCTTATCCTGCAGATCTCTATTTAGAAGGTTCAGACCAGCACAGGGGTTGGTTTAATTCCTCCCTTTCAACCTCTGTAGCGGCTTTTGGCCAAGCACCTTACAAAGCAGTTTTAACCCATGGCTTCCTAGTTGATGAGCAAGGACGAAAAATGTCTAAGTCCTTAGGTAATGGTGTCGATCCCCTTCAGGTGGTTAAGGAGATGGGTGCTGATATCTTAAGGCTGTGGGTATCCTCTGCTGACTATAAATCTGATGTTGCAGCATCTCCTCGCATTATGAAACAGATGTCGGAGGCATACCGGAAAATCCGTAATACTTTGCGTTTTCTATTAAGCAATCTCAATGATTTTGATCCAAATACTGATAGAGTTGCATATTCGGAATTAGCAGAGTTAGACCGCTGGGCACTGTTGAAGTTGTCTCAGGTGATTGACAGGGTCCTTCAGGGTTATGAACGGTATGAATTCCATTGGGTCTATCATACTGTTCACAATTTCTGCTCGGTGGAACTTAGTGCGATTTACCTCGATATCGTCAAGGATCGCTTATATGTAGAAGGTAAGAAGTCTTTAACAAGGCGTGCGGCACAGACAGTACTTTACGATGTCCTAAATGCCTTGGTTCGTCTGGTAGCCCCAGTTCTTACGTTCACAGCAGATGAAATATGGCCTTATGTACCTGGTGTTTCCCCGGATTCAAATATTCAAATCGAAGAGATGCCTCAGGTCAAACACGAGTGGCGAGATGAAAAACTTGCTGAAAAATGGGATAAAGTTCTTGCTTTAAGAACAGACGTTACTAAAGCTCTGGAAAATGCCCGTCAGGAAAAGCTGATTAACCATCCTTTAACCGCTCAGGTACATTTGTATCCGACTAATGAGCAGTATGAATTCTTAAAGCAAATTCCCAATTTGGCTGAAGTATTTATAACTTCCGCTGTAGCCGTTCATGAGCCTACTGAGCCAAAACCTGAGGGAGTTGTCTTGGGTGAGACAAATGAGGGTCTGGGAGTTTTCGTTCAGCCGGCAGAAGGTGCCAAATGCGAACGTTGCTGGATGTATCACCCAGCAGTAGGTGCTAATGATACCCATCGAGATCTTTGTCCACGTTGTCTTAGTGTAATAGCGGAATAGACTCCTACGGGGGCGTAACGTAACTTAACACTTTTTAAGATAGCGGAGCACTATCCCAAAGACAAGAGCCTTGCACACATAATAGTGGTGGAAGGCTCTCAAAATTCATGATATTTATAGGTGAAATGAGGGTGTAATAAATTGCCGAACAAGTTATGTTACAGCCGGTTTCTTATAGGGGAAACAATTTGGAATTTTTTGTGCTTTGGTAAAATTTAGTTGGACATGTTGACCATATTAGGGTTATTATAGACTAAAGGGTCTAGTTTTAGGGGGGCGGGGAAATCGATGAACCTAAATGAGCACATAGCCAACAGGATTGTTGATTTTATTTACAGTGAGAGTGGCTTTCATGGTATTGTAAGTGACACCACTGGTACTATTATTGCTGATTCAGCTAAGGCAAGAGTAGGAGTAACCCATACCGGCCATAGAAAGATGATGTCTAGTGATATAGACTCCATAGCTATCACTAAAGAAGAAGAAATAGCCTCAGGTGGCAAAGTGAGAGAAGGCTTTAATATTTGTATTACTATGGATGGTGAAAAAATAGGCAGTTTCGGATTAGCTGGCCCACTTCAAGTCGTGACTCCTGTAGCCCGGGTTGCTGCGGGAATTGTTACTACCATGGTCAGGGACGAAGAATTGAAAACGGTAATTCGTGACCAGGTCAAGAAACTATCACGGGCGATTGAACAAGCAGCAAGTGCAGTGGAGCAAATGGCCGCCTCAGCTGAAGAAGTAGCAGCCATTAGTCAAACTGTGGCATCCGTTGCTCATGAGGGTAAAGAACAAGTCAAAGAAACCACTAATATCCTTGATTTCATCCGTAGAGTGGCCAAGCAAACAAATCTCTTAGGCCTAAATGCTGCTATTGAAGCAGCTCGCGCAGGTGAGCTTGGTAAGGGTTTTTCAGTAGTAGCTGGTGAGGTTAGAAAGTTGGCGGAAGACAGCAATCGTTCGGCAAATGAGATTGATGGAATTCTGACAAAGTTTCACGTCACTATAGAGAGGATTAGCAATAGCGTCATTCAAAATAGTACCATCACTCAAGAGCAAGCAAGGGCTACTCAAGATATAGCTCGTATGGTTGAGGGAGTTCAACAGGTAGGACATGAATTAGAAGCATTGGCTGTTAAGTTATAAAAGTTATGTAATAATAAATGTGGCTGTTGAAGCATTTAGAAAAAACATTAGAAAATATCAGAAATAGTTATAGGTTTTAGTAGACCTTAGGGATCTAACCTAATATAATATAGAAGGATCTTAAAATTACATACTACCGGATGATTCCTGTGGGAGAGAC
>JAJZSC010000171.1 GCA_021849995.1 Bacillota bacterium
CATTCCAAAGGGAACAAATCGTACCTTCAATAATCGTGCCGGCTGCTAAAGAACTAATCTTATCTCCTGCCATTCCGCAAAACTTAGGCTCTACAAATAACCTAGATGAAACTTTAGTTAAATATTATCAAGAAGGGTACATGAAAGATGCAGCAGCTGAACGTGAGATTATTAAGTATGAGAAAAGACTCCTAACTGAGCGCGATGCAAATAAACTTCCATCAGGCTCCATTGTACTGCTTGTTAAAAATAATGTTGTTACTCCTTTAGCAAAGGATGTAATAAGATCACGTAAAATAGAGCTTCGGGTCCAAGGGGAGGAATCTAGATGATTCTGGCCAGAGTTATGGGTAATATTTGGTCTACTCGTAAAGAGGAATCGCTGCGCGGTTTGAAATTCCTGGTTGTACAGCCAGTCAAAATAAACTATTCCGAAAGTGGAGACAAGACTTTGGAGGACTACGGCAATACAATCATTGCTGCAGACAAAATCGGCGCCGGGGAAACGGAAATAGTCATGATTACCAGTGGCTCATCTGCACGACAAAGTCTTCAGGACAACAGTACCCCGATCGACGCGATCATAGTAGGAATAGTAGATAAGCAGACATTCGAGTTATGATAAAAGAGACATTTGTTATAAAGCCGCTGAAAATCTTCAGGCCATGCAGGCTGACCTTATTTAGAGGGTGATATCTTGAAAAAAATAGCTGAGCTTGTACGTGCAGCAGGTGTAGTAGGTGCAGGGGGAGCAGGGTTTCCAACCCATGTCAAACTGGAAGCAAGGGCCGATATCTATA
The DNA here is from genome assembly GCA_021849995.1 of Bacillota bacterium. Taxonomy (GTDB): domain Bacteria; phylum Bacillota; class Desulfitobacteriia; order Desulfitobacteriales; family Desulfitobacteriaceae; genus JAJZSC01. The sequence continues at coordinate 801 of JAJZSC010000171.1, forward strand.
TTGTCAATGGGGCAGAGTGTGAGCCCATGCTTAAAACTGACCAGCAGTTGGTCAGAAAGTACCCTCACCAATTAGTAAAAGGCTTGGCTGCAGCTATGGAGGCTACCGGAGCGAGAGAGGGAATTATTGCCCTCAAGGCAAAATACCGTGAGAGCATTACTGCTTTGGAATCCTTCCTTCAGAGAAACATGAAGATAGGAATTCTGCCTGACATATACCCTGCAGGAGATGAAGCCTTGACAATCTGGCTTACTACCGGTCGTAGAGTGCCGCCTGGCGGAATCCCGCTCAATATCGGTGTAGTAGTTAATAACGTGCAAACTATGTTAAATATCGCTGCAGCGATTGAGGAAAAACCGGTTACCGTGAGAACCCTTACTGTAACTGGGGCGGTAAAAAATCCTAAAACAGTCACAGTCCCTGTGGGTACTTCCCTGGCAGAGGTTTTAGCCTTGGCAGGCGGAGCTTTGAGCTCAGACTTAGTTTTTATCCAAGGTGGCCCGATGATGGGTAAGCTTGTTAATGACTTGAGTGAACCAGTAAGTAAAACTACCGGAGGATTTATTGCTCTTCCAAAAGACCATCCACTTATCAAAGCGAAAGGGAAATCCCTGGAATCGGTCTTAAGGATCGCAAAAACAGTTTGTGAACAATGTTGCTTCTGTACTGACTTATGCCCGCGTCATTTAATCGGGCACGAGCTATCTCCTCATTTGATAATTCGTGCAGTTAGTTACAACAGATTAGGGGATCCCAAGGTCTTAACTTCAGCTTTAACTTGTTCAGAGTGTGGAGTCTGTGAAGCTTATGCCTGTCCGGTAGGGATATCACCCATGAGAGTTAATATTGCCTTAAAAGCAGAACTGCGTGCCAAAGGGGTAAAGTATGAGGGTGTCATAAGTGAGGAAAATATTATGGCCAAACACCGCTTGCTTCCCTCTTCCAGGTTAGTTGCCAAGTTGGGTATCAAACCTTGGTACGCGGAGGCACCACTAGAAGATGATACTTACGACCCAGAGGAAGTAAATATCCCCTTGAAACAACACACAGGAGCAGCAGCGGTTCCGGTAGTTTTTACAGGAGATAAGGTTTCTCAAGGGCAACTGATCGGGGAAATACCTGAGGGTGCTCTTGGGGCAAGAGTTCATGCAAGTATAAACGGTATAGTTCAGAAAGTATCCTTACATTCTATTCAGATTAGAAAAGGTGGTGGGCACGAATGATTCATGCCATCGGCTTGGTAGAACTTAATTGTATTGCCAGAGGGATTGAAAGCGCAGATATCATGGCCAAAACCGCCGATGTCAAAATCCTGGTTGCCAAAACCACTTGTCCTGGTAAATATATTGTCCTGATTGGCGGGGATGTCTCCTCTGTTCAGCAATCTGTTCGCGCTGGGGTGGAATTGGGAGCTGAGACAGTCATTGATCAGTTTGTAATTCCAAATGTTCATTACTCTATCCTACCTGCTATCAGTGGCGCTAACGAGATCGGAGAGATTAAAGCTATTGGTATCATAGAAACATTTAGCGTTGCGGCTTTGATTGAAGCTGCAGACGCAGCAGTAAAGGCTGCTGAAGTTGAGCCCTTGAGGCTGCATCTGGCTTTTGGAATCGGAGGTAAAAGCTATACCGTGGTTACAGGTGAGGTAGCGGCTGTTAAAGCAGCAGTTGAAACCGGTAGCACAGTAGCAGCTGATAAAGGACTGCTGGTTGAAAAAGTTGTTATTCCCCGCCCAGCAAAACAATTAATTGAGCACCTGATCTAATGCAAAAGCTAACTTAACATCTGATTTAATTATAAGTCTTATGTAATTCTTTCATATTAATGTAGTCATTTGTATGTGTTTCAGAGTTGTCGGTTTAAGCTTTGTAGTGATGCTTGAATTATTGACAATGACCATGAGTAACATTGGGAGGTGTTCGTTTGAAGCGTCTGTTAACGGCTGTGGAACTTCGAGCCCTTGTTAAAGACGGTAAAACTGTGGTACTGCCTGCGGAAACCATTTTATCTCCATCGGCTAAAGATTTAGCTAAGGAACTAGGGATTAATTTAACTATTGAAGGGTCAGTTTCCCATCTCATAGATCAGCAACCCAAAAAGGAACAAGATTCTCTGAACAGCTTAAATTCAAGTAAGAAGGAAGCTTCCCCGACTTCAGATAGTGATATCCGAAAAGTTGTTGTTAAGGTACTAGGGGAATACTTAAAACCGGCCTGCCCAAACCCTGTGCCTACTCATGTTAAAAGTGAAAAGGTAAATATTCAAGATTTTGAGCAGGCCCCTCCTGGCCAGAAAATTGGAATGGTCGATGTGGTTACTTCGCGAGAGGGTAATCTTGCGGCAGGGTTTATGACCTTTGAACGTTCCAGCTTACCATGGTTTCTTACCTATGATGAAGTGGATTACGTTGTTGAGGGTGAGTTTCATTTACAAGTGGATAATAAGCTAATTAAAGCCGGACCTGGCGATGTTATCTATATTCCCAAGCATTCAAAGGTTGTTTTTAGTTCTCCTAACTTTACGAAGGTTTTCTATGTTACATATCCGGCTAACTGGGCCGAGATATCCGGAACATAGCTTTCTTTTTTTTGCAGTTGAGAGATTGGTAATTTTCCTGTACATTAATAATTAATTGATCAGGTGAGACAGTAACGTATTTTCGTGTCCATGTAGGGAATCCTGAATCTGAAGGAAGGTGCTAGAAATGAACTTGTTAGAAGCGATTAAAGGAAGGCGCAGTACCCGGAGATTTAAAGACATAGAGGTTGAGCCTGAAGTAATCAGAGAACTACTAGATATATCTATTTGGGCCCCAACTGCCTCAAACGTGCAACCTTGGGGATTTGTAGTTATCCAGGATAAGAACTATCTGCAAGAACTTTCAACTCAGGCAAAAGCTGATAATCTGGAGCGGATGAAGGGAATTCCCCGTTTGGAGCAATACAAGGCTAGTATGGAAAACCCAAATTTTAATATCTTTTATAACGCTTCCACTTTAATATTGATCTATGGTAAAAAAGAACATCTCTATACGATTCACGATTGTAGTATGGCGGCCCAGAACTTAATGCTCGCCGCTTGGGACAAAGGGTTAGGAACCTGTTGGATTGGTTTTTCTCACGGAGTCTGCGACTCTGACTCATTCAAGGAGCAACATAACGTACCTCAGGATTATAAACTAGTAGCCCCGGTTATTGTTGGCTATCGTGAAGATATTCCCCTTCGGCCTGTCTCGCGTAGAGAATACCCGGTTTTTCAATGGACTGGTAATAATAGTTAAAGCTTTGTAGTAAGATCTATCTACAAATAAATTTAAGCCTTCTATTGACATTTTCTTACCATATTAGATATACTTATGTTAATTAAATATAAGTATAGTAAAATTGTTCTGGGTAGCCTACTAGCATTGAGACCAAACTTAATGTTTATAAAATAGGTTAAAAGCCCAGTATGTCAAAGTTTTTTGGCATACTGGGCTTTTTTATTTAATCTTATTTCTCAATAAAAGTATTAAATATTTTAAAGCGAGGGGATAAAATGGAAGCCGTAAAAGTATTGACACCGCAAGAAGAGCGAATTATTAAGGGGTTAGACAAAGAAGAACTAACATCAGAGGAGGGTAAAAACAAAAGAGCAAGAGTTAATAAGCTTCTGGAAAAATTCATTTTTAGAAGGCCGCGAATTGACATTCAAAGAGCCTTGCTTTTTACGGAATCATTTAAGGAAACTGAGAGCTTGCCGATGGTGCTAAGATGGGCGAAAGCCATAGAGCATACCATGAAGAATATTTCTGTAGTCATTGACGATAATGAACTCATTGTTGGTACCTGCGGGGGAACTGGAAGACACAGTATTCTCTATCCTGAGTTGAGGGGAACCTGGTTTGACCATGGTTTAGAGGCGCTTAAAAAACAAGGTTCATATTTGGTATTAGATGATGACATTCAAACAGTAAAAGAAAAGGTTGTACCATATTGGCGCGGTAAGACTGCACATGAAACTTATATAAGTTTACTTCCTGAAGAGACAAGATATTTAATCTACGGCGAAGATAACTATGGTGCCTCCGGCTTAATGCAGGATAACGCAAATATCAACGCAACACTGAATTGGGCAGTTGATTATAAGAAAGTCTTAGAGAAAGGTTTCTTAGGAATCAAACGAGAAGCTGAAGAGAAGCTAAGTACTCTGGATCTCGTTGATCCTAAAAATCATATTGCAAAAGCACCCTTCTTAAAGGCTGTTATAACTGTCTGTGATGCTATGATAGCTTTTGCGAAAAGGTATGCCGACCTCGCTAGGGAAATGGCTCAGAAAGAACAAAATGAAGTAAGAAAGAAAGAATTAGAAAAAATTGCTGAAGTTTGCGATTGGGTTCCTGCTAATCCTGCTCGCACATTTCATGAAGCGGTTCAATCACAATGGTTTACTCAGCTAGGATGCAGGATTGAGCAACCCACAACCGGAATTATATCTAATGGGAGAATTGATCAGTACCTCTATCCTACTTTCAAAAAAGATATGGATAAGGGCCTGATAAATGAAGATGTTGCACTAGAGCTTTTGGAGTGCTTTTGGTTGAAGATTGCTGATTTTGTGCCAATGAACCCTACAAATGCATTATCTTTCTGGGAAGGGTATGCTCACTTTGAGCAAACTCTGATTGGTGGCCAAACTAGGGAAGGAAAAGACGCTACTAATGAATTGTCCTTCCTAATTTTGAAATCAAAACAAGAGTTTCCTCTTCATTATCCCGATTTGTCAGTAAGAATTCATTCTCAAACTCCTGAACCATTTTTACGTGAGGTATGCAATTTAATTAGAGAAGGTACGGGTTTCCCTAAGCTTCTTAATGACGAAGAGATTATTCCGCATTTGTTAGCACAGGGCGCATCCTTAGAGGATGCACGAGATTATACAGGATGTGCTTGTACAGAAATCCGTATGGTTAATACCAGCACCTATATGGTAGTTGGTGGAAATATTAACTTGCCTGCTGCATTGGAAATGGCACTGAATGATGGAGTAGTTAAACTTAAGGATAAGGAACAAAGGCTTGGAGTTTCAACAGGCGACTCAAAGCAGTTTGAGACGTTTGATGAGTTAATTAAAGCTTTTGAGAAGCAAGTAGAATACTTGATGAAGCATTTCTATATACGGCAAACAGCTCTTGAAATGACAAACTCAATGAGACTAGCCGCTCCAATAGCATCGGCCCTTCATGATGTCTGCATGGATGAGCTGACTGATATTCACCAACCTTTAAAAGGCGGAGTCTCAGCTGATACTGGTAATATTAACTTGAATGGTTTTGGAACGGTAGTAGAATCCCTTGCGGCTATTAAGAAACTTGTCTACGATGATAAAAAAATCACTATTACAGAGTTATTAGAAGCATTACAAACAAACTTTGAAGGAAAAGAACCGCTTAGACAACTGCTCCTTAATGCACCCAGATACGGAAATAACGATCCGCAAGCGGATGCGGTTGCACGCCAAGCAGATGAAATGTTCTTATCCCTCGCTAGGAAGTTCAAGACTCCGAACGGACACCAATATATAAAGTTTGTGCCTGTAACATCTCATGTAGGAATGGGTGCAGCTCTTGGAGCAACTCCTAATGGGCGTAAAGCCGGAGAGCCGCTATCTGAAGGAATATCACCAAGTCCTGGAGCCGACATGAAAGGGCCGCTGGTCACCCTACTATCCATCGACCGTGCAAAGAGCAGAAAATACTCAAATAGTCTAGCACGGTTGTTAAATATTAAGTTGAGTCCTCAGGTTGTTGATGGAGAAAAAGGTCTACAGGATCTTATGTCCCTAGTAAGAACATTCTGTGACCTAAAATTGTGGCATCTCCAATTTAACATCTTAAATAGTAGTATTTTACGAGATGCTCAGAAAAACCCCGAGAAGTATCGTAATTTAATTGTCCGCGTTGCAGGATATAGTGCTTACTTCGTAGATTTAAGCCCTAAACTACAAAGCGAAATTATTAACAGGACAGAACACCGTTTTATGTAATTTTGTCTATTACGCATAAATAAAGTTATTCTTAGCCCCTCGTTATCTCATTTTATTCCTACAAGAACGAGGGGCTAAGAATAAAATTTTGGAAACTCTGTGAGGTACATTATGGCTAAAACAAAAGAAAAGAGAACTGGAATGATTTTCAATATACAAAAGTTCTCAGTACATGACGGTCCGGGTATACGTGATTTAGTTTTTTTAAAGGGCTGTCCCTTGAAATGCAAATGGTGTTCTAATCCTGAGTCTCAGAATTTATTTCCTGAAATCGCCTATATTCAAAATCGAT
>JAJZSC010000172.1 GCA_021849995.1 Bacillota bacterium
TTTGAACTCAATCGAATCTTTGGTAGCATCGACAACTCCGATCGACTTTCCATCATTCAGTCTGTGGCCTGCAAGTTTAATGACACCGATGAATTTTTAGCCTGGGTGAGCAAACTTAAAACCCTGCCCAAGGAAGATGGAGATGCACAAGGCAAGGTGCAGTTGATGACCGTCCACGCCTCAAAAGGGATGGAATTTCCATTTGTGTTCCTTGTCAATTTCACCGAAGGAAATATGCCACATATTAAGGCAGATGACAACGAGGAGGAAAGGAGGATCGCCTACGTCGGCATTACCCGCGCCAAAGACCAACTGTTTGTAACCGGTTACCGTACAGCCGAGAAAGACACCTCAAGGTTTATGATCGAGGGTGCTTTTAATGCTGTCGCTTTGCCTGACTTAGTAAGCTGCTATAAAACAATCGAATACAACAATATCGAAACGGAACAAGAATTTCTTTTAACGTTCATGGGGAATTCATTGGAGCTTTTGAAAAAGTGGGATACCTTAGACTATCCCGATGATAAAGATAAAAGCAATGCTCTATATCATCTTCTGGATCAGCTGGATACCTACTTAGACGAACACGAAGTCCTTGGGGGCTTTCTAGAACGAGCAGACCGCTGGATTATACCATCCGACGAAGAAGAGCCCGGTAACAGCCACAGTGTTGCCTTGATGGTAAGACAGGCTGCTCAACGGGAATTTATTCTAGAAGGGCAGCGGTTGCTAAAACACCTTAAAACTAAGCAGTTAAACTAACCACTCCAAAATGTAATGTAAAACAAATATAAAACAAAATTTAAGGAGGAAATCACTTATGAAAAAAATTAAGGAAAACGAAATTAATTTGGAAGAAGAGCAGGTCGTCAACACCGAACCTGAGAGAATCGAGGAAATGGAAACCGAGCTTGTGGCCGTCGATGACGTTGAAGATGATGAAGAAATCAATGCCATCCTCGATTCCAAATCAGATATTGAGCTTCTACAAGAAGAACTTTCCCAAGAAGTTGCAGAGTCTGATGAGTCAGACTTGGAGCCCGTAAACCCAGCCACTGAGGAAAAGGCGGTTCCTAAAGCCGAGAAAAAGAAAAAGGCAACCCGCAAAAAGACCAAGGAGGATGCTGTAGACTTATCCCATGTCTCCGATGATACCTGGATGATGCTTTATGCTGCTTGGCGGAACAACACACCCCTGGAAGGGTATCAGGGACTTTCAATTGACATAGTAGGTACCCAAAAATGCTTGATTACCTACATTCCTGATCCCATTAACGGCGTTAAGTGTATCTTGCCAGAAAAAGTGGCCGGCCTTCGGAAAAATGAAAAGCTGGAGTCTCTTTTAAGCTACCCGTCATTACGGTTTAATGTCATTCAGATTGATCGTGAAAACGGCATTGTAGTATTGGACCGCAAAACAGCCGAAGAAATCACCTTTGCTAAGACCTGGCGCACGGTTGAAGTGGGCGATGTGGTTGAGGCAATGGTCATGGGCGTTGACCGGGATGACAACGGCCATGTTTATAAAGTCTTTTGTGATGTGGGCGGTGTCAGGGCAATCCTGCCGGTCAGTGAAATTTCCCACAATTACATGGAAAGCATTGATTTTTCCCGAGGAGACAAAATGAAAGTTAAGATTCTTAACAAACGGGATGCCGAAGACCCTGAAACTCACGAGCGCAAACGCTCCCTGCTGGTAAGCGTCAAGGCCACTATGAGGGATCCTTGGGAGATTGAACACTGCATTCCCATTGTTAAGTCACCCTACAATGGTGTGATCGTTAAGAAGGTTCAAACCGGAATGTTTGTCATGCTGCCCACAGGAATTATGGTCAAAACCCCGCACTTTAGCCCTAACTATAACGGCAAACACAATGAAGGAGATACCATTACGATTTACCCGGCATTGATTGACCGGGAAACCAGAAGGGTGTACGCAAGGCTCACCCATAGAGACGCTGAAAACTTTATTAGGCGGTACGAAGTCAGTCGCAAGCGTAGATTGGCCGCAAGAAACAAAGCGATTGCTAGACGTAATCCGGAAGTCGCTCAAGGATAAACGGACACTTCAGGGGCAAAGGCATAGACAACTGAGCTATGCCTTTGTCATCCATTCAACAGCCAACGGACAACACTTTTCATTGACCAGGCTGTTTTGTCAGTGCACATAAATCGGGAGGAGGACAACATAATTGAAAGGCTGGGAACAAATATATGCTCATCACAGCAACGGAACTCCCCACCGGGTCCAATTCGCCGGCATAGAAACAATACTAGATGCTGGTGAGGAGTATCCCTGCTTAGTGGTTTACCTTGGCAAAGATGGTGACCAGGATATCAAGGGTTACTTGCCGCCCTCCGAGCTTGGCATTGAAGATGCCAGTATGGATGATTTGCTTTTTATGCTTAAGTATCCCATTCCTGTTGTCATTAGCAAAATTGTGAGGGAAAGCAACATCGTTGTATACTCTCGAAATATCGCTTTGAATAGGATGAAAAAAATACTGTGGGAAAATATCGAGGTTGGCCAAGTTCTTGAAGGTTACTTATTAACCAAGGTTCATGCTAATAAAACTGCTTATGTTGATGTTGGTGGGGCGGTAATTATGGTGCCCCCCGGTGAAATCACATGGATTAATAATATTGTTTATTACGATCTTCAAAAAATACTTCCTCAGTTCGAAACTGTAAAAGTAATGATTATTGAAGCAAATTCAGAGAAACAAACCATAACTGGATCACTAAAAGCAACACAAAAGGACCCCTGGCAGAATGAATACCAGGAGAAATTTGCACCTGGGAGCATCCATACTGGAATTGTTACCAGTGAACTGCCTACAGGAGTTTTTGTAAAACTTGAATCTGGATTGACCTGTTTGTGTCCCCGGCGTGGATTTATCCAAAATAAAATACCTCACAAAATTGGGGATACAGTAATCATTAAAATCAACAAAGTCGATGTTGAGAGAAGACGAATAAGCGGTAAAGCTGTTAGCGATCAGGTCATTGATGTACAGGATAATGTCCTTAATTATTTTGAGACGGCCGCGGCTTCTGGGTAAGTATAGGGGGCATTTTTAAATGCCTCCTATAAGTTTTTAAAATAGCATTATTGGAGGGTAGAGTAATGCATACCAGTGTCTTTTATCGCCCCCAAACCAAAGTTCTTATTAGGGAAAACAATGAACTGAAAGAAAAAGTAAAAAAACAACAAGAAATAATTAAAAGGCTAAGAAGTAAAGAAGATCCGGAGTCCTATGATTTCATACCAGTGCAAAGCCAGATTAGAAAAGTCGGTACCGGTTATGTCATAATGCATTCGTATGCACTTTGCATTGACAAGGATCAATCAATCGAGAAAAAGGCCTTAGATAAAGCCGCCAAGTTGTTTGGGAATCATATCGACTGCGTTTTTTTCCATAAAAAGTTCGGCTGGCTGGCCCGATTGAAGGCCACTCCCATCAAGCCCACAAAACAGTTAGACCAATTTGGACTAAGGGAAGTTCAGTAGCTAATTAATCAAAGAAGGAGGCTTATGCTTTGATTTGTTCGAACTGCAATGCCCAGGTAGAGTCACATCAAAAATTCTGCTCCAACTGCGGAACAGCATTGCCCATTGAAGATAAACAGGATACTGAAGTGGTACCTGTTGAGATTGTAACGGATAACAAACAAGACATTGTAGAATCAGTTGCTAAAAAGTTTCCGAAAATCATACCAATGAACAAAAAAACAATCAAGATAGTTGTGGCCCTTTGTATCTTATCTGTCTTAATTTTTGCCGGTTTTAAAATGACCCAACCCATGGGCCCTGAAGAAGTGGCTGCACAATTTCTAAAAGACATGAAGGACGGTGACTACGCCGCTGCCTACGAGCTTTTAGAGTGCGTAGACAACAAACTTCTGACAAAAGAAAAGTTTATTGAAAGCATGAAGGCTGGTGAAAAAAAAGGTGCCAATATAACCGATTATCTCTTAGAAGAATCGGCTCTCTATAATAAAATCTATGAACAAGGCAACAGCAAGAAGCAGGCATCTACTGTCATTGCAGAAGATAATACCAGCAAACAAATAGAAACACAGTCAAAGACCTATGATGTTACTATTGTAAGAGAAGACAAAAACAATTTTTCAACATTCTTGGGAGTAAAAAATGTCAGCCAAACTAACCGTGAAAAGTGGAAAGTAGTCCTAGAAGAACTCTATGGCGAATTTACGCTCAATACTCCATATATCACAGACGACATGACTGTATCCATCAATGGAGAGCCTGAACTTAGTGCAAAAGATTTTTTGTACAGCATGGACACTGAAAATAACACTTTGAAATTTGATGTGTTTGCATACTATTCCTTTAACATCACCATTAAAGGCAAAGACATTAAACCGGTAACCGTGAGCTTCGATGCATCAAAATCAAGGCCCGATCAGAAAATAGATAAATATGAGGTTTCAGACGTTCTAAAAGAAGAAACTGAAAAAGTGGTTACTGCCTTCAATAGAGCTGATATTGAGGCAACTAAAAAAAGAAGCATGGCACCGTATGACCCCTATGTACTAAAAGACAGCTCTTCCTGGGGAAAGCTTGAGCAAAAAATTGATAATCTGATATTTTTTAACGCTAAGAATTCCACGACTTTAGATAAAATAGAGTTCGCATCAGTAAACCTTGTAGGGGAAAATATACTTGAGATTAAAGCTGTTGAGACTTGGTCCGGAAAAAGAATAAACCTTTCCGATGGTAGAGTGATTGATGAAATTAAAGCAGACGTACATACCCAATACTACAAACTAAAAAAGCAAGATAATGGCAATTGGATGATTGTAGGCGGCTGGTAACTCAGAAGATATAAAAAAATCTAGCTCGCGTAACTAGCTAACAAAGAAAGTCTTGGGCTGGTTTAAAGGAAGGGAGGCGAACAAAAAATTAATATTGAAAATAATTATCAGTTGACAGTGGAGGTCCGTGATGTGGCAAAAGAGAACGGACAGATTGATGATTTGAATGAACCCGTTCCTAGTATAGTTGTTATAGTGAAAATAGATGGAGATGATATGCTATATCTTTTATCAGAAAGGGAATTTTATTTTTGGGATAGATATAAAGCCGAGATATCTGCAAATAAAATCAGACAATTATGGGAAAAACGCTTCAATAGAAAAATTAATATTCCAAAAGAAGAGGTTGAAGAGTATATGAATGAAATTGAAACCTAATAAAAAGGCCCCTGCTGCTTAAATGGCAGGGGTTTTTTTGTTAGCCTTGTATGTTTGCTGATATATAATCTACTTTAAATACTATTCTGTTATGATATGGAGTGATTAATATATTCAAAAAAACTCTTGATAAAAAAACCAGAAAAGATATAGCAGAATTCGTTAAAGACATTGCCACAACAGACAAGAAGAATATTGTTGAAGGTATTGAATATTTTAGCGAAAACCAATTTGAGTATGATTTATCTAGCGTAGAACACATTTATAAAAATGTAATAAAGCTAAATTTAACAAAAAAAGATATATCCAATGAAAGTTATCGGTTTTACCTAGAAGCCCTTCTAAATCCGCCTATAACTATTGGATATCATACTGCTGAAACACCTGCTTTTAGCGGCCCGGTGAGGACAGGTTTGTCAGATGTTGCTATATTTCATTACAATTTAAAATATGGGAGCGATTGCTTTCTAACTGGATCCCCCGAAACAGGCTTTGACAATGTTTTTGATCACTTTATTCCTTTGTCTACAGGTCATGTAGGGGCAGTTTTAGGTAATTACATTATCCTAACCCCAGAGTTAAACTCATCAAAAGGTGCACAAAATCCTTTTGAATGGATAAAGACCAACTCTGAAAAGTATAAAATTGATATGGTAAAATGGGACCAGCTTATAATTAATAATGCTAGAGAATTTGAGTTAACAGTAGAAGAATATAAGGAATTTGTATATTGGTGTTTTGAGAACCCAAGAGATTTAGAAGAAATATATAATGACGGAGATATTTCGTCGTTAGACAAGTGGATATTAACATTTTGACACTCCCACGGTTGAAGCCGATGGGATTCTTGATTCATACTGCCCGGCAACCCGGCGCAGTCCCCAAGCTCTAAGGGCATGTCCTGCCCCATTCTAACCTGCAAGCCTTAATCCTTCGTTTAGGATATTAATAATTAAGAATAAAATCTAAAAGGCACTACTTAAAATAGATGATTTTTTTATATGAACAATAAGCCCGTGCGGTTTAACACAGTGGGGTCTGATTTATTAAGAGGAGGTATAATTTATTACTCTGGAAGTAACTCTTGTCCTTTTTCAGGCAACCGTTTATGAAATCGAGGAATTAAGTCATAAAAATTACCACACTTCCAGCACCAGAATACCGTACTTCCAGACACCATATATTCTATTTCAGCATCATCAAACCCCAGTAATTTGAATCCATATAAACCATTGTTGTATGTCTCTATGGCTTCTTTACGAGATACAACAGTTGAATAAATATTAAGCCAATCGTGGGTACAGTTATTTACACGGTGTTTATATGTATTATATCTTCCTTTACATTCAAAAGGAGAGTCAGATGGGTTTGGATTTCCTGTACTAAAATATTTATATTCATACTGCCTTTCTGCTACTTTAGTTGCTAACTGAACACCTCCGCAACTGCAACAATGATTTTTCCATGTTGTACCTATAGAGTACGGACTACTAAAACCATGTTTGTTATCAACATGAGTACTCATACAGTGAAAGCAGACGTCTTTTCTTTTGCTATTTGAGTAAATTTTGCCACAAAGACTACATTCTGTTTTGGCTTTCTTATGATCAATAGGCAAATGCTTTAAATCATCTCGGCGGATTCTATCTGTTGGCATATCAAAACAATCATCGCAAAGATTATAACCCCAGGTGGATTTAATCACTTGATTGCAACGGTCGCAAATGATTTCTTTTTTTAGGCCCAAATAACTCAATTTAGTTACCATTATAAAGGCCCTCATATCTTTATAGGTTGCCCTAAGAATCTTTTTTATCCGGAACATACACCAAAAGATCTGCAACATTGCAATTAAAAGCTTTGCATAGGGCATCCAGCATATCCCGATCAAATCTTTT
>JAJZSC010000173.1 GCA_021849995.1 Bacillota bacterium
TCCCTTATCTCTTTGATAGAGTTTTTGAGAGCCCTGCCTTGGGCCGTTACCATTTCCATCCCGTAGTGATATAATTCGTGGACTGCAGCGAGTTGTTGTTGTAGCGTAGCGGCAAGTAGTTCATCTGCTTGCTTGGCGGTCTCCACCTTTGCATCGAAGTTCCCGAGATATGTATTCTTCATCCCCAAACGATCAATAATAGCAGCTACGTGCTGTCGAAGCCTGAGAACTTTATCCGCAGATCCTCCCGGATCGCCTCTTGCCAGTTCAGCAGCACACTGTGTCAAGCCTGCAATACAATCGCTTATGATGATTTGGCCTTTGTGGTCCTGCGGCTCTTGAGCGTCCCACAGCTTATCCAGTATATATTCTGTTTCCACATCTTCGGCCTCCTTGGCTATCCTCTCAACGTCCTGTTCATCCAATTGCGTTTGCAACCTTTCTCTAAGTTGATCATATAATTCCAAGGTATCGATGCAGTCAGTATCAAAATCCTTACCCTGGAGCTGAGAGTACATAGGCACCAAGATTTGATGAGATGATTTGAGCCCGTCTATTAGAGATTTGGTATAGCCCCGCCGTTTTAGTTCTTCCCATGTAACAACTTCCGTAGACAACTGGCAAACTGCCTTTTTTTCAGCCTGCATTGCTTTTAGTGAATCAAATAGATTTGTAAATCCATGGTGCCGTTTGTAGGCTTTGATTAATTCCGGGCTGATTCCCAGCTCATTTGCTAAAACATTATTGGTCTTGTATAAAGTGCCGCGAATGATACAGCGGGGAATAAAATTAAGTTGACCCGCTTTGGTCATTCCTGCATGTTCTTTTAACTGATGCAGGAGTTGGAATGTTTCAATAAAACTTGATTTATTGAGCCTCGCATTTTGGTTCACACACATAACAGATATTCCATATTCCCGACATAGGGCAGTTTTGCTCTGATACATAACACCTTCATATGTAATTCTGTCGCCCTTTGAAGTGATTCTGAGCGGCTGCCTTAATGCCTGGTCAAGTTGCATTCCTTGCTTGAGACGTTTATAAACATTTACAGGCTGAACCTTATAATCCATACAAAGCTCAGTAATGGTGGCGTATTGTCTGCCTTCAAATTCGATTGGTTCAACAGAAAGCAAATATTGAACGGCTTCCTGTAGCGATTTGTTATCTCCAAGTTCTTTCACCAAGGAAGAATATCTTACCCCAAAAGCCATGGATATTTCTACAAGGCTATCATATTGATTGCCCCATAGTATCAAAGGAGCCTTGCTACTGTTTAGGCGACACTGCTCCACTGCATTATCAATATCCTTTATTTTGGATAGGTAATAGGCCAAAGACCAGTAAGGCAAATTCATAGTATCTGCCATATGTTTTATAGATTTATATTTAACGTTCTGATAAGTTACCGGAGTAGCGTTAGTAATCACTTCACCGAGTTCTGTTTTTATGGCTTTTTCAAGAGTCCATCCTTCAGACAGTCTTCCAGTAAGCAGTTTAGGTGATAGCCCATACTGCTCCGCTAGTTCTTTTAAAGATTCAAACTCTTTACCATTATAGATCACTTTTCTTTTATTCATCTCATTCTCCCCTGCGCTTGATATGCAGTTCAGGAAAGGTTTGCCCAAGAGAAGCTTCCGTCCTTACATTCCTCCCATTGTTTGTGATTGCTGATCCCGAATAAATTCCTCGACCACAGGCATCAGCTCTTTTGCGCCCTTTCCTTTACTGGCCGCCAGCCGGTCGGCCATATCTTCATAGCCAAATTTGCAAGCCTGCTCTATGGCTTGGCAGAGTGTGTTGACATCCTCCAGGCTGTCACTGCCTGCTAACTTTTCCACAATAGCTTTTCCTACTTCATTTAATCCAGTAAGTTTAACAGATACGTTTTCTGTGTCAGCCACGGTCACCTTGCTGACAGGCAATCGGATACCGATACTTCCGAGGTGATCGGGCATATCATAAATATTAAGGGGGAAATCCACCGCCAGGCTATTTCCCTGATACCGGATAAAAGCATAAATAGTTTTCATCTTATATACCTCCTTACGTTATTTGGTCTAAACTATAGGTTCATTTGCTGAGTGAGGGCTTGTTGCTCTGCTTTCAACACTGTTGCGGCAGAGGGTATAGTACGCTCAATCTGTTTCTTTATTTCCTTTAGTTCATCCTCTTGCTTCGCAGTAAGATCTGTCCGTTCATCCAGGCTGTAGCTGGCTGAACGGTAAAGAGCCATCATCTGGTCCTCATTGAACAACCGATGTTCAGAAATAAGCCCGGACCGAGTGGCAAAATCTTCTTTGGCCTCTTTATATTTGTTAGGATAATAATGGCCGAGAGTAACTCCCGATTTGTCATAGGTATAACGCCAGGTCACGAATTTATATCCGTCTGCCGGTCCCATATCGGTTCCGGCTAGCACTATTCCATCGTGGTCAAGCAACAGCTTGTATTTTTCACTCGATTCTGCGGCTTTCAATTGAGGAGCATTCTCCATTACCGGAACATACTCTAATGCTGAATGACAAGCCGAGGTTATATACCGCCGAGCCTCTATCTTCTCCGGTGTATCCATATCCTTCTCCCAATAATGGGCCTCGCCATCCTTGTTGACATGGCAAATGGGGAAAATGGTAGACTTATCGTCTCCGAAGAAAAAAAGAATGTTTTCATCTTTTATTTCTTTTGCTTTTATTCCCTGCGGTGCAGCCATGCGGATGATTTCATCAAAAAATCTTTTGCTATCCATTTCCTATTCCTCCTTTACATTTTTAAATAAAAAACTGTATCTCATCTTTTGAAATACAGTTCATAAATTATTTAATCTGCTCAATCCATTCATTTTACTTTTGAATTTGTCATAGGATATCCATCTATGGTTTTGTCAGTAACTGTTGAATTTTTGAAATTTTCATTGCATGCTCCTCTTTCATTTATTATAATTTTAATTATATATTGGAAAATTTTATGTGTATTTGTGGAAAAGGATAATAAAATGTGGCCAGAACAAAAAATTCAAAATCAAAAGGAATATTTTGCTGCACAGAGAAAACGACCTACGGGTAATCTTACGGAGTATGTCGTGAGAACTTATTATTGCATTTACAAAGGTTGTTCCATATATAAAAGTGATTCTTGTCCCGCAAGAGAAGTAAGTAATTATAAGATAAAGAATATTGTCTACGAAGGCTTCTACAATAATCGACCTGATCATGATTATAATAGTGTCATCAATGATTGCAAAAATTATTTAATGAACATGGGATACATTCATTTAGAACAGAGAGACGGGGACGAATTCATTTTTATAGATAAGCCTTTGGATTTTCTTAATCCTGGCGAACATGAAACATACTTAAAAAAATATAATATCCAGGAAACTTTTGAGGCTCAAAACCAATTTGATGTAGACATCCATCCAGTCCATAATGAAAATGCGTTGTCAGCTTTGCTCTACCATATGGCTGATCCGGAACATTTTCCTGACCCCTATGAGGAGATACAAGCACCTGACACAGATTCATCCTCTTTTCTTTCCTGCGATATTTGTGATGGACATTATGTAATCCGTCACGGGAAGAATGGCTCTTTTTTCGGCTGTAGCAATTATCCCAGATGCAAGAGTACGAAAACCATTGCGGATCAAACTTATTCTTGGTTTGCTCAGCATGGACTCAATATATACGAGGTTGAAGTGCCCTGCTGGAAATGCGGAAAGTCTATACAACTTCGGAGTTACTTTCCTCAAATTGACTTATCAAAGGACCAGCCTGAACTGGCACGAAAATTAGATTTAAGTATAATCAGACTTGGTACCATTAACACACTGGATCAGTATCTTTCAGCAAAGCATAAAGATATTTATATGGGGTACAGTAAACAATTTAATGGCGAATATATGGCCAACCATTGCCCTCATTGCCAAAGTTTGCAAGGAACTAATCGGGCTGTGGAGTCCATGTATAAATTATTGATTGATGCCCTAAAGGGTTATGCTCTGCCTGCCTGCATTGCAGAAACCTTAACCGTAACTGAAACCTCTTTATCAAAAAGAGAATGGAAAGATGTCATCACTAAAGTTTTGAAATATCAGGGATGAAGAATTAAATAAAAGATTCATATATCCTGATTCTATTCTCCATACGTCCGTCCTCTTGATTTTTTCATATTAGAACCTGGGAAATGCCCTGGAAATAAAGAAAGCGGCTACATATCAATGCAACCGCTAATGTAAATTGAATATTCACCTGCATGCTTACGTATAGGTTATTCGGCAGGAGATATCGAAGGAACTTAGCATCTCTGTCTTATTCTACTTCTTGTTCCGCCACTGGCAGCAGTTTCATTACTAATTCTCCATGTTTTTTTACTTCAACGTTGATGTCCTCACCTGGGATAAATCCAGCTTTTTCAAGCCACTTGCCGCCAATAGATATGAGGGGCATAAAATCAATTCTGCTTGCTGATGGATAAAGGCAGTTAACTACTAGATACCTTGTTGTCATAGACTCTCATTACCCCTTTCAAACTATTTTTTGAAAGAAGAAATAACAATCGGTGCAAGGTAGTTGTAATTTCATACACTTGCACCTGTCATTGAAACGGTAACAAATTTACAATATAATTGAGACAAGTTACATTGAGAGCATATGCTCTGCTTGTAGGTAGGTCTGATCTACCGCATGCGCCTCTGGATGCTGTAACATCCAGAGGCCATTGTGACCATTTATTAGATTTCCTCATCCGGATTATATCCGTATTAAGGAATTATAGCAACGGTTTTTATTATTTTATGAGCATGTTACTTACCTAAAGAGTTGCAATAGCTATATATAGAAAACCTTTTTTGCCTACATTAAAAATCTATTTCGGCTTAAAAGCATTTACAAAATCCGTTTCTATGTCACAAATATTTTTATATACTGCTTCAAGACCCAATAACCTTTTCAAAAACAATTTTTGTTCACATGTCAGCGATAATTCTTTATACCATGGCAAATTTTTATACTTTTCTTTTTTTTCATATGAAGAATAAAGTAAGTACAGTAGCAAATCTCCTAAATAAGAAAAGTCCAAATCATACGAATATTGATTGTTATCTGCCCATCTTGCCAGTCCAAAATCTATAAGATACACCTCTCCATTATTAATTAAAACATTAGGTATTCTTATATCTCTATGAACAACACCATTTTCATGAAGATATCTTATAATTTTAATAAGTTGAATGCCTGTATCAAAAAATTCTTCACTCGTGAATTTGTGGTTATATTTATAAAGCAGGTCTTTCAAGGTATTCCCATGCTTAAATTCTAGAATAAATCCATAGAACCCTTTTTGATTTATAACGCCCAAAAGCTCAGGGATTCTTTTATCCTTGAGCTTTGATAGGATTATTGCCTCATATATATTTTTCTGTGAATTCCTTTTAAAAATGCCTGGTTTAAACTGCTTGATGACAACCATATTCCCACTTGCTGACTTTGCAAGAAAACACATTCCATATCTGCCTTCACCAATAGGTCCTTCTATGGTATATCGATCAAGCTGTTTGCCGGAATATCTTTTAGCTCTCCATAACCACATATTTCTACCCGTTTATTTTATTTCCACATTTAAGACAGAATTTTGCGTTTGGAGGCAATTTCTCTCCACAGTTCATGCAAAACAATGATTCATTAACCTTTTCCCCACATTCCAAGCAGAATTTTGAACCTACCGGGATTTGAGAGTTACACTTACTGCAAATGATTGCATTTGCACCGGGTTGATTTGGCATCGGAGTATTGGGGTATTGATTCCCATAGTTATTATAGTGGCCACCAGACCCGCTTCTTGAGGCAATGATCTTAAATAAGTTGCCCAAAATTCCTTTCTTTTGGTAGTGGTTACTTCCATAATTTCCTCTTTTGTAATGATTTCCTCTCGACGACCTTGAAAAAAAACTCATAGCATCATACCTCTTTTCATTTTAGATTTTAATTTTATACCTATATTATACGGAAATAATAACGGCTTAAAACCTGTCCAAGGGAGAAGTAGCACAACAATAACATGTGAAAGCTTCACTGTCAATTAAAACTAATCAAACCTCTGAAAATTTTCGTAAATGCTACATCCCCATGTACTGTATTAACAATGAAAAAAATTATTCAATGGGACATACATACCCTTTTTTAATTTGCTTTAGGTTCATTTTCCTGATCCCTCACTTTACAATATTCCACAACCAACTGGTTCTCGGATACTTTTTTGCTATTTTTAATCATATAATATGCTGCTATACCGGTCGTCGCCATAAGACATACCAATATTCCTGTTGTACCTGGAATGCCTAGCTTTAATTTATCCGTTGCTACCTGGTAGCTCCCGATAAATCCGAATAAGATAAATACTCCTGCAGAAATCAGCTTTATCGTTCTTTCAGGAATCTTCTTACACATAACGACTCCCACAATAATACCAATAGCGTCTGCAATTAGCATTCCAGTTGTTGTTCCCATTAGAATACCTACAGGATTATCTGGAAACTTTGTTGCAAGTGCGATGGTGGCAAGCTGCGTCTTGTCTCCCAGCTCAGCGATAAAAAAAGCAATTGCGACTGTCATCGCTGCACCAAATTTTGTTTTTCTGTTCTCTTCTCCTTCAAGCTTATCCCCACGAATTGTCCAGAGCCCGAAGAAAATAAACGATAATGCAGCAATTCCCTGTATCCAGGTTTCAACTGAGCTGAATTTAGTAATGAAGTTTCCTACAGCTACGGCCAATGCATGGTTCAGAATTGTAGCGAGGAATACTCCAAGAAGAACTTTTGTAGCCTTGTACTTTGTCGCAAAGGCCATTGCCAGAAGTTGTGTCTTGTCTCCCATTTCGGCTAGTGTGACTGCCCCTACCGAAAAAAGAAATGCGATTAGAGTAGAATACATAACACCCATCCCTTCATTTAATGATTGCATGGGGTATGAAGCAGGCAAATAAAAAAGACCCCCAACATAACCCCTATTGTGGATTATGTTAAAAGTCTCGTTACCGAATTTCGGTTACAAAGCCAGGTTCGGTGTGACCTCTCCAGTATGTTGACTTTGTAATTAAAA
>JAJZSC010000174.1 GCA_021849995.1 Bacillota bacterium
GCGAAGAGAATAACCCGCTTGGTGTTTGTTGCCATAAGATTATTCAGGAAGCTATCGATAAAGGCTTAAAAATGAAATGATTTTAGTTGACCTGTTCCCTTGAACGTCGGTTTCCGGGAAAACCGCCCAAAAGCCATTGATAAGTTCCCGCGAACGTAAGATGCAAATGACATCAATGCTGTCCTCTCGAGCCAGCAGGAAAGTGAATCCTTATCAGCTAACGTTCGCTTAGGTCTTCAGTTCCGCTACCAACAAGGAAAGGTGCAGGTCAACCACAATTGGTTCTTGGGATACACCAAGGACGAAGATGGACGCCTTGTTATCGATCAGGAACAAGCCGAGGTTGTTAAGTGAATTTACCGCGAGTACCTAAGTGGCTATGGATTATTGAAGATAAAAAGATCGCTTGAAGCGGATGGCATTCTAAACGGTGCCGGGCATAAAAAATGGCATGAAACAAATATCAAACAGATCCTAACCAATGAGAAATACATCGGCGACGCATTGCTTCAAAAGACGTACACGGTTGATATTCTTGAAAAGAAGCGTGAAGCCAATAGGGGTCAGGTACCGAAGTATTATGTTGAAAGTAGCCACGAAGGTATTATTCCCAAAGATATTTTCTTAAAGGTACAGGAAGAAATTACAAGACGCGCGAACCTCACCAAAGGCACTACGCAGCACAAACGAGTCTACTCCTGCCGGTATGCATTATCAGGGATGGTATTCTGTGTGCATTGTGGGGACGTATTTCGAAGAATCAAATGGAACAATCGAGGGTGCAAATCTACGGTTTGGCGCTGCACCAGTAGAGTTGAAAAAGACGGCCCTGACTGCCCTGCAAGAACAGTTCGTGAAGAACTACTTCACGAAGTGGTAGTTAAGGCGATAAACGAAGCCTTCCACGAAAAGGAAAACATCCTGCCGCTTTTAATTGAAAACATTAAAAGTAGCCTGGAAGAAAATACTTCCGTTCGAATTGCAGCGGTTGATGAACAGATAAAGTCGCTCCAGCAGGAACTTTTAGCAACCGCCAGTAATAAGAACGCTGGCGATGAGCTTGGTATGGAAATAAGAAGGCTTCGCGAGGAGAAGCAGGCAATCCAAGCTGAGGAAGCATCTCATCAGGACCAAAGGGCACGAATTGATGAGTTGATAACTTTTCTTGGAGACTTGACTTGCGAGCTTACCGAATATGACGAGCAGTATGTCAGGAAACTCTTAGAAAAGATAACGGTCTACGATGATTATTTCATAGTGGAATTTAAGTCCGGAATTGAAATCCAAATCGACTAATAGTCAGTAATCGCTGATGAGATTTACCGATTGCGGGATTTAAAGCAAAATACCCAAGTGCAAAATGCAGAGCGCCAAGGCAAGAGACAGCGTATTGAAGAAATGACAGAGTTCCTTAAAGAGCAGACTGGGGATCTGATTGAATACGATGAGCAGCTGGTCAGAAGGCTTATAGAGAAGATAACGGTCTTTGATAACAAGCTGACTGTTGAATTCAAAGCCAGCCTTAAACTTGAAATAGAAATATAGAAATGATCATACCGCCAGTTGAAGGGACGATCTCCTTTTTCTGGCGGTTTTCTTAGCCCCCCCAGAACATGTAAAAACGGGCATTTTTTATTCGACTCTGAAGGGAAGAAAACATTTTTTGATTCTAATATCTCCATAAAATCTACATATTTAATATATATATTGTAACTGAAGGATAATCACTCAAGATGTGGAAGGCTAATGCTCAAATAATCTTGAGGCAAGGAGGATACAATGAAAAAAATAATAGCAACAATGGTGATACTCGTATTATTGATGGCATCAAACACAGCTGTATTTGCAGACAGTACGTCAGAGATTAAAAGTATTGATACCGTGATTAGCGATATTAGAGAAGAACTGAACCTTAAAGCAACAGACCCGATATACCCTGAAAAGGTCACCAATGACCTGCTCGAACAACTGGGAGACTCTGTGATGGAGGCAATGATTGGAAATCATGATTTGCACGAACAGATGGACGCAAGAATGGGCGGGGACGGATCAGCAACGCTTACATCTATGCACATCCGTATGGGATACGAATACCTTTACAGATTATTAAATGGGTTAAACCTTGATTATGGCACAACTGTAAACAGTAATTGGATTAATATGATGGGCTACACTGGTTGGGGAATGATGAAAGGTTTTGTTGGAAACAGCATGATGAATTACTCTGGCTGGGGCATGATGAATAACCTTACATTTGATAGTGTGAAGAGGATCCACTATGACTCGGGGTATATGATGGGGAATCAATACTGGAAATCGAATGGCGCCCAACAAAACACACCATCTGGGACCCCAAGTCAAGCAACAACAGGTGGAGCAGTAACACAAAGTTGGAGTTCTCAGACTCCATGCTGGAACAATGGCGGTTCAATACCGGGCTCGACTTATTCAGCACCAAATAACAGTACCAAAACAACAAACTCGGGTAATTGGAATAACATGCAGTGGAACAACAACGGGATGATGAATTAGCCAATTGCCAATTTTTTAACCTAATGGTTATTCCTTCAATAGAAGACCTGCGAGAGATTGCAGGTCTTCTATTATAGATATCTTAAGCACAATAAGTTTGAATGTAATTTAGGGATTATGAAACCTAGAAAAAATATATGAGCAAATATTCATATATCCGTTGACAGCCTCGTTTTCTTGGGTGTATTATATGTTTAATATATGAATATTTGTTCATACAAAAGTTTGACAATTATGAAATGAGGTGTAAATATGACTGAAAAGCAAAATATCATTGAAAGATGTGACTGCCATGTCATTCATGAAGATGTTATAAACAGAGTCAAAGAAAAGATGCCGGAGGAAGTAAATTTATATGATTTGGCAGAGCTTTTCAAGGTGTTTGGGGATTCGACAAGGATTAAAATACTTTCCGGACTATTTGAATCGGAAATGTGCGTTTGCGACATAGCGTTTCTATTGAATATGAGCCAATCTGCTATCTCTCACCAACTTAGAGTATTAAAGCAGGCACGACTTGTGAAGTATAGAAAAGAAGGCAAGGTTGTTTATTACTCGCTGGATGATGATCATGTCAAAGGTATTATTGACCAAGGACTAATTCATCTCAATGAAAAATAAAAGAAAGGATATGAATCTTATGAGCAATGTTATAAAAAAGGAACTTGTGCTGGAAGGACTTGATTGCGCAAACTGCGCGATGAAAATTGAAGAACAGGTTGGAAAACTTGAAACTGTGTCTAATGCTTCTATGAATTTCGCGACCAAAACACTAAATATACAGGCAAACGTAGACACCAATATAGAAAGTCTCCTTGAGCATGTGAATGAAATCATACAGAGGTTGGAACCTGGTGTTATTGTCAAGGAAAAGCAAATAATCTCCAGACCGGAAAAAAAGATACTTATCTTGGAGGGGCTTGACTGCGCAAACTGTGCAGCTAAAATTGAAAAAGCTGTTAAAAATATAGATGGAGTCAAAGATGCCTCGGTGGACTTTGTCTCAAGAAAACTGACAATAGAAGTCTTTCACAAGAGAGAACTGCAGCGAATAGTAACCGAGGCATCTGAGATTGCTATTAAAATCGAAGATGGAGTTAAAGTTGTTCCTTTTGAAAAAGAACTACCGACAGCGGCAGAGGAAGGTGTCAACAAAGCCGAGCTTGTTCGTCTTGGAATTGGGGCGCTTCTTTTTGCCGTTGCATTAATATTTAAATTCACGTTCTATGTTGAACTTGGCATATTTCTTGTGAGTTATCTTCTTGTTGGCGGCGAGGTACTGCTAAAAGCAGTCAAAAATATACTGAGGGGGCAGGTTTTTGATGAGAATTTTCTCATGAGCCTTGCGACAGTGGGCGCTTTTTCGATTCAGCAATTCCCAGAGGGCGTTGCGGTGATGCTCTTCTATCAGATTGGTGAGCTTTTTCAAAACCTCGCAGTGAATCATTCCAGGAGGTCAATAAGCGCACTTATGGATATCAGGCCAGACTATGCAAATTTAAAAAATGGTGATGGCTTTGAACGAGTGCCACCTGAACAGGTAAGTGTAGGTGATGTCATCCTCATTAAACCAGGCGAAAAAGTACCTCTTGATGGCAAGGTTCTAGAGGGCACATCAACACTTGATACTGCCGCCATTACAGGAGAGTCGCTTCCTAGAGAAATTGAGCCGGGGCAGGAAATTTTATCTGGGACAATCAATATTAATGGACTGCTTACCGTGGAAGTCACAAGAGAATTTGGAGAATCTACAGTATCAAAAATATTGGATCTGGTTCAAAACGCCAGCAGCAAAAAGGCTCCAACTGAGAACTTTATTACGAAGTTTGCCAGATACTATACGCCAGCGGTAGTCATAGTTGCTTTGGCAATAGCAGTCATACCCCCATTAACTATCCCAGGTGCCATTTTTTCTGACTGGATCTACAGGGCGCTGGTATTTCTGGTAGTATCTTGTCCCTGCGCCTTAGTCATATCCATACCACTCGGTTTTTTTGGAGGGATAGGCGGAGCATCGAAACATGGTATTTTAATGAAAGGCAGCAACTACCTGGAAGCATTGAACAACGTCGACACTGTTGTTTTTGATAAAACAGGTACGTTAACCAAAGGAGTCTTTAAAGTAACAAAAGTCTTTACGGTCACAGACTCAGATGTTGATAACAAGGGACTCTTGGAAATAGCTGCCTACGCAGAAAGTTATTCGACGCACCCAATTGCACGTTCAATCATTAAAGAGTACGGGGAAGAGATAGATACTCAACAGCTAGAGGAATATGACGAAATTTCCGGCCACGGAATCAAAGTCAAGTTCCGTGGAGTAGAAATCCTTGCGGGCAATGCCAGGCTGATGAATAAAGAAGCAATCATTTTCCCCGAACCGGATGAAATTGGCACTATTGTCCATCTCGCGAGGAGTGGAAAGTATCTGGGGTATATAGTGATAGCCGATGAACTCAAAGATGATGCACAAAGCGCCATCGCCAAACTTAGAAAGATTGGTGTTAACAAGTTAGTGATGCTAACGGGAGACAGTAAGGCGGTCGGCGATAAAATCGGCAAAATCCTTGGGCTTGATGAAGTGTATTCGGAGCTTCTGCCGGATCAGAAGGTTGATAAACTAGAAATGCTGGAAACGCAAAAGAAAACAAAAGGAAAGCTCCTGTTTGTGGGGGATGGAATCAACGATGCACCAGTGCTTACCCGTGCCGATGTAGGTATAGCGATGGGCGGGCTGGGTTCGGATGCCGCAATCGAAGCGGCAGATGTTGTTATAATGACGGATGAGCCCTCCAAAATAGCAAGCGCAATCATGATTGCAAAAAGGACTCAAAGCATAGTGTGGCAAAATATCATCTTCGCTTTTGTTGTCAAGGGAATTGTGCTGATACTTGGAGCTGGAGGCCTTGCAACTATGTGGGAAGCGGTCTTTGCCGATGTAGGTGTGGCCGTAATTGCCATATTTAATGCCATGAGAGTACTTAATGTAAAAAATGTTTAGTAATAAATAGGAGATGTCAGGGCTAAGCACTCTACATAAAACTGGTAGAGTGCTTAGCTGTACACTTCCACCTCCGCCGTCATGTTTATTTGTTGAAAAAGTTTGAGTTAAAGATTCCGAGATAATCGTTATGGAGGACGTGAATGCGAAAAAGAATAGCTGTTGGCATTGGATTGCTCGTAACGGTCATCATGATATTTAACATCAAAATTGGGATTGGGCATTTTTTCCCGACATATTATTCTGAAGCAGTAACCTCTTATTCAGATATCTATGGAATTGATTCTTGTCTTGTATATTCAATCATAAAGGTAGAAAGCGAATTCAAAACGGAAGCGCAATCCAATAAGGGGGCTATTGGACTCATGCAAATTATGCCCAAAACCGGTGAATATATTTCAGGATTGCTTGGCGAGCAACAATACAATGAAAGCCAACTGTTCACACCAGAAGTTAATATCAGATATGGAACATATTATTTTTCAAAACTTTATAAAGACTTCGATGAAAATGTTGAGATGGCAATTTCCGCCTATAATGCAGGCGAGGGAAATGTTAGAAAGTGGGTCGTAGATGAGGATGGATATAGGTATTTCGATGTAAAAGCTATACCGTTTACGGAGACAAAAGCTTATCTAAAGAAGGTTAAGGTTAATCAAATTGTTTATGAATACTTATATGTGGATGACGAAACAATCTTTAACCTGGTGAGCAAATTGAGCAAGACATTGCTTTATGAAGAAAATTTCTCAATGAATACAAGGCATTGAGCATTATAGAGGAGATTTATGATAAAAGAGATAAAAATCACAGTAACTACAACGGAGGACTTGCCTGGAATACTTGGGATAAAAAAAAAGGTACACGAAAATTTTGTGAAGCAGCGGCCAGATATTTACAAAGAGAGTGACATTCTATATACAAATGACTTTATTGAAAGTTTCTTCGCAGATGCAAGTAAACGTATTTTAGTTGCAAAAAATCATGGGCATATCATTGGATATGCTTTTATTCAGTTTGTTGACATTCAATTGCCAATGATGACTGAAAGGACTTACATTTATATAAATGATTTAGCCGTTTCGGAAAAATATAGGAATAATGGCGTAGCTTCTTTGCTGCTGAAACATATAGAAGTAATGGCACGAGAAATGGGTGCTGCAAAAATTGAACTAGCCGTTCACGTCTTTAGCAGTAATGCAATACAACTTTATAGAAAGAATGGTTATTCGCCCAGAGCAATAAGAATGGAGAAGGAACTGTAAGGGGTTAGAAAGCAAAATTTGAGCATGACAGATTTTTTTGGATATTAAAAAATGGAGAATTGATATATGTTTTTCGCAGAGATTTTAAAGGCTATATGCCTTGGAATAGTTGAAGGTATAACGGAATGGTTACCAATTAGCAGCACGGGTCACATGATTCTTGTTGAGGAATTTATACAACTAAATGCATCAGACGCTTTCAAGGAAATGTTTTTTGTGGTTATCCAGCTTGGGGCTATCATGGCAGTTGTAGA
>JAJZSC010000175.1 GCA_021849995.1 Bacillota bacterium
CTCGAATACTTTGATTTGATGAACCCACCGTCACCATTTAGTGGGCCTCATCAGTTTTCATGTGAAAAATGTGAGGGTATAATGTCACCCAAAAGGTAAGCACGCCCGCAGGCGTGCCTTTTTTATTACCGGCACGAAAATCGAAATCGCTAAGCAAATCGGTAATGCCGTACCGCCCCTTTTGGCCGCCCGCATTGCCGAAATTGTGTATGTACTCCTAACACAGGAAGAAGAATGCGCATGGATGGCTTCGATAAAAATGGGCAAGAAGAGTTAAGAGAATTAAGAACGGAATACGGCTGGCCCATCGTTACCAAAACCACGGGCAAACCGGATCTTCCCGTAGGTACATACCTCCTGGAATCAACCCGTCAAAGCCCTGAACACGATAGAATAATACCCGACCCGGTACGTGGTTGCGTATTATTTAGAGACAATTATACATGCGTAAGATGTAAGTGGAATAAAAGCCTATGGGATAGGTCCGACCCCAGGTATCTCGAACTCCACCATGTTAAAGAGCACGCAAAAGGTGGAAAAAATATAAAGCCAGTCAAATATGGAGACTGTTGTATTCTTAGTGATGGTGGAAATGATGGAGAAGAAAAAAAATTGATTATTGATTGCGGGAGTGATAATGGGGACAGTGGTCTATTGTTTACAAATGCTCACAAAAACCCTCAAAGGTTCTGCAATTATGGGGTATGTACACCAAATTGCATTCATGTAAATTTAAGCTATACGGTTATTGTTTAGTTGTTGAATGAACTACGTCGATTTATCATTTCATTTTTGATGGAGTCAGATACATAAGATGTTGGCTATTGAATTTGAGAGAGCCGTGGACGGAAGGATTATGTCGTCGGTGCCACCGCAGGCGCTGTGAGAGCGTTTAATCATTTCTACTGGAGAGCCTATCCAGTCCACAGTAATGATACCTAAAAGAGAAACCCACCAGTTTTAGTGATGGTGGGTTTCAAATTAATTGGATGTCATTGGAAGCTTAAAGGGAAAATGTATAATTACGGTGAAAAATTTAAATAGAGAGTTTGAATAGAATTGCAAACAGAAGCTCTGCAGTAGCTCAGAAACATTCCGGCAATAAGCCTGTCAAATAAACAATCACTATGTGCAAAGGGGCTATGAGCAATGAAATCCATCGCCTATATTGATCTGGAAGTGCATCCGAAGAATGGCGCGATCTTGGATATAGGCGGCATTAATGGTGCCGGGGCTGTTTTTCATTCTAAGTCCATAGCTGCCTTTGTCAATTTTCTTAGAGGTGCCGATTATTTATGCGGCCACAATATCATTAAACATGATTTGAAATACATGCGACCGATTTTTGAGAACTATGGGATAGCAACGGACAAGGTCATAGACACGCTATATTTATCGGCTTTGCTGTTTCCCAAGAAGCCTTATCATGCGCTTGTAAAAGATGAAAAGCTGCAAACGGATGAACTGAATAATCCTTTAAATGACTCTATCAAAGTTAAAGAGTTGTTTGCTGATGAAGTGATGGCGTTCAATCATTTAGAAGACGCAATGAAGCAGATTTTTTATGTGCTGTTGAAGAACCAAAAGGAATTTCGATCCTTTTTTCAATACCTGGGGTACGAGGCAAGAGTAGAAGAGCCGGTGTCACTGATTAAAAAACACTTTGCTTCAGAGATCTGTGAACGGGCGGATCTGAGAACATTGATTGATGAGTATCCTGTTGAATTGGCTTATGCTCTGGCCGTTATCAATGTAAAGGATCGCTTATCTGTTACACCACCGTGGATATTAAAGAGTCATCCGGAAGTGGAACGGATCTTGGATGTATTGCGAAATCGTCCTTGTCTGAGGGGATGCTCTTATTGTGAGCAAGCTCTGGATGCAAGACGGGGATTGAGGTATTTTTTTGGGTTTGATTCATATCGTACGTATGGAGGGGAACCGCTGCAGGAAAACGCTGTGAGAGCGGCGCTGAATAATAAGTCACTTTTGGCTATCTTTCCTACAGGGGGAGGGAAGTCGATTACTTTTCAGGTGCCCGCTTTAATGAGCGGAGAAAACGTGAAGGGGCTTACAGTTGTTATCTCCCCGCTGCAGTCTTTAATGAAAGATCAGGTGGACAACCTGGAACGGGCGGGGATTACGGATGCCGTGACAATCAACGGTTTATTGGATCCCATTGAACGGGCCAAGTCTTTGGAAAGAGTGATGGATGGTTCAGCTTCTATTTTATATATCTCTCCGGAATCGTTGCGGTCGAGAACCATTGAACATATCTTGCTGGGCAGAAAGATTGTCCGCTTTGTTATCGATGAGGCCCACTGTTTTTCAGCCTGGGGGCAGGATTTCCGGGTGGATTATCTGTATATTGGCGATTTTGTTAAAAGGTTGCAGGAGAAAAAGAATCTTACGGAAGGAATTCCTGTATCCTGTTTTACTGCCACTGCCAAGCAAAAGGTCATTGAAGATATTCAGACTTATTTTATGAATAAGCTTTCGATTGATCTGGAGGTGTTTAGCTCCAGCGCTACCCGGACAAATTTGAGATACAAAGTGATTGAGAAAAAGGATCAGGACGAAAAATACACTGCGCTGCGGTATTTAATAGAACAGAAAGCATGTCCGACCATTATTTATGTTTCCAGAACGAAGAGAGCGTATGAGCTGGCTGAGAGGCTAACCAGGGACGGGTATCCGGCCAAGCCGTATCACGGTCAGATGGATAAGAAGGAAAAATCGGAAAACCAGGATGCCTTTATTGCCGGGGAAGTATCCATTATGGTGGCCACCTCGGCTTTTGGCATGGGTGTGGATAAAAAAGATGTGGGCATAGTTATCCACTTTGAAATATCCGATTCTTTGGAGAATTATATCCAGGAGGCGGGCAGAGCCGGACGGGATGAGCATATTACGGCGGACTGCTATATTTTATACTGCGAAGATGACTTGGATAAACACTTTGTGTTATTGAATCAGACCAGAATCAACATTAAGGAAATCCAACAGGTCTGGAAGGCAATTAAAGAGATTACCCGCTTTCGCAAAACGGTCTCCCAATCCGCATTGGAAATTGCCAGAAAGGCGGGTTGGGACGAAAGCCTTAGTCAGATAGAAACGCGGGTAAAAACGGCTATCGCTGCCTTGGAAGAGTCCGGGTATATCCGGCGGGGCCAGAATACGCCAAGGATATTTGCAGACAGTATCCTTTGCAGAAATGCTCAGGAAGCTATTGCAAAAATCAATGGTTCAAGGCTTTTCGATAGTAAAGAAAGGGAAAATGCTATACGGATCATTAAAAGACTCATTTCCAGCAGGAGCCATAGTATAGAGCTGGATGAAGATGCAGAGTCACGGGTGGATTATATATCTGACCAGCTTGCAATTGAAAAGGAAGACGTCATTAATGCTCTGAATCTAATGCGTGAGGAAGGGATTCTGGCACATACCAAAGACCTCTCGGCTTATATTAAGCAGGGGGAAAGAACAAACCGTTCGTTGCAGCTATTTGAATCCTACAGCAGTATTGAAAAGTATCTGGCTACAGTAATTGAAGAAGAAGAGGCGACCTATAATATCAAAGAATTGAACGAAGAAGCGGAAAAATATGGTTGTGATCATGTAGCGCCCAATAAGATACGTGTAATCTTGAATTATTGGACGATTAAAAAGATGATTAAATACAGAGGTTTGGAGTATTCAAAAAACCATATTCGGGCCATTGCTCTGGAGTCGAAAGAAACGTTCCGGGAACGGTTGAAAAAAAGGCAGGAGCTTGCCCAATTTATTATTGAATATCTTTATTCGCAGGGCAGTCGGTTAAAAACCGAGGCAGAAGAAATACTTGTCGACTTCTCGGTACATGAATTAAAGAAAGCATATGAAGAGAGTATAAGGCTGTTTAAAAGTGAGGTTAGTATTAAAGATATTGAGGATACTCTATTCTATTTGTCACGTATTGAGGCCATCAAGATTGAGGGTGGTTTCCTGGTGGTTTACAATCCTATGACCATCGAACGGCTGGAGGAAGATAATAAAAGACGCTATAAACTTGAAGATTATCAAAAGCTGGAACAGTTTTATGAAAATAAGATGCAACAGATTCACATTGTCGGGGAATATGCCAAAAAGATGATTGATAACTACCGGGAAGCCCTGCAGTTTGTAGAAGACTACTTCCGCCTGAATTACACTTTTTTTCTGCAAAAGTATTTTAAAGGGAGCAGAGGAGAAGAAATAAAACTGAACATTAGTCCCGGCAAATTCAGACAATTGTTTGGTGAACTGTCTCCGACACAGTTAAGCATTATTAAGGATAACAAAAACAAGCATATCGCAGTGTTAGCGGGTCCGGGAAGCGGAAAAACCAGAGTGCTAGTTCACAAATTAGCTTCCCTGATTTTGATGGAAGATGTCAAGCATGAGCAGCTATTAATGCTCACTTTCTCTCGCGCTGCAGCTACAGAGTTTAAGAAGCGTCTGACAAAACTGGTTGGCGGTGCGGCTAATTTTATTGAGATTAAGACTTTCCATTCGTATTGTTTTGATTTGCTTGGCAGAGTGGGTAATGCTGAGAAATTAGGCCACGTAGTAAACAATACGATAGAGAAAATTCGCAATGGGGAAGTGGAACCCAGCAGGATTACGAAGACAGTACTTGTCATTGATGAAGCACAGGATATGGATCAGGATGTGTTTCGGCTGGTACAGGCCTTAATGGGGCAGAATGAAGATATGCGGGTTATTGCCGTTGGTGATGATGATCAGAACATATTTGAATTTCGTGGTTCGAGTGCAAAATATATGGAAAAGTTTATGATCGAGAAGCAGGCGGTAAAGTATGAACTGTTGGAAAACTATCGCAGTAAAAGAAATCTGGTTCATTTTTCAAATCAGTTTGCCGGTCTGATTCGGGAACGTCTTAAGAAAAATAACATTGTGGCACATAGTCAGGAAAACGGAGACATACGGGTTATACGGTACATGAATAATAATTTGCTCGTTCCCTTTATAGAAGATCTTTCTGGCAGAGAGCTTGTAGGAAGTACGTGTGTGTTAACTCAGACGAACGATGAAGCGCTCCAGGTGACGGGCCTGTTGGTGCAAAGAGGAATGCCGGCAAGATTGATTCAAACCAATGACGGGTTCTCCCTCTACGATCTTGTAGAACTGCGCTACTTTCTCAAACAATTATCTGTCGATCCGACCACAACGATTATCAGTGATGATATCTGGAATGCGGCAAAAAGGGCATTGATTAGAAGGTTTGGGAAAAGTGAAATCGTGGGTATTTGCAAAAACATTATCCGGGATTTTGAAGCCATTTATCAGAAAAGAAAATATTTATCTGATTTTGAGGTTTTTATTAAGGAATCAAAGTTAGAAGATTTTTATACAGATTCCAGAGAAACTATTTTTGTCTCAACTATTCATAAAGCAAAAGGCAAAGAATTTGATAATGTCTTTCTTTTGCTTGAAAACTTTGATATAGGCACAGATGAGAAGAAGAGACAGCTATATGTGGCAATGACACGTGCAAAAAACAACTTAACCGTACATCTAAACGGACGTTACCTGAATCACATCCTGGTGGAAGATTTGACAAGACTGGAAGACTCGGCTCACTACGAATTGCCGGAAAAACTGGCAATGCAGTTAAGTCATCGGGATGTATGGCTAAATTATTTTATCGGAAGGCAATATGTAGTTGAATCCTTAATAAGCGGCGATATCTTGCAGTATAAAGACGGGGAGTGGCTGACGAACAGAGGGAAGAGTGTTTTCAGGCTTTCAAAGAGGTGTACGGAGCAACTTGAGAGGGTTTTGCAAAATGGTTATGAGCCTCAATTTGCCAAAGTTAATCTCATTGTCTTTTGGCGAAATGAAGATGAGGAGATAAAGATTGTTTTGCCTGAATTGCATTTTGAAAGAAAAGAAGCAGAACAAATTATAAATCAAGGAACATTGTTGATGACAGACATTTCGAACAATACGGCTTAACTTTTTTTGTAGAGGCTAGAAATGATTAGTCGGGATAGCTTTCTGGGAAGTTTACATCAGGTAGTGAGTGAATACCAATTACCTGTGGGTATTCTATTCCGTTAAACGGGGTTGCTAAGCCAATACAGATGTATAGTCTTTGGAAGTTGGGGGGGCGGAAGTTATTTAGGATGAGGCGTTCCCATTTGCAATCAGCATAATATTGGTTACCTGCACTAGTCTTGTTTGAGTTGCGTCCTGTTAGTGCAGCCGTAAAATCTGTAGCCGTCTTTGGTCTTCATCACTGAGTTGCGTATGGTCAGAAAAAATGGTATACTTCGAGTAAGAATATCATACGGGAGGTAGTTATTTCATATGTCACATGAGATTATGAGAGTTTCGGCCAAAGGGCAACTGACTATTCCAGTGCGTATTCGGGAGAAGCTTAATATACGTGAAGGGGATTATGTGCAAATTTCAATAGAAGAAGGCGAAGCCCGTATTAAAAAAATCAGTTCTGTAATACCCTTAAGCAAGGAAGATCCGATGTGGGAAATGGTGGGTATGGGTAAAAGCGATTATAGGGATGTTTCCTTAAACCACGACCTGTACCTAGCCGAAGATGAGGTCAATAGATGGAAATAATTATGGTTGATACAAGTGCCATATATGCCCTTCTGGACCAGTCAGATAATAACCATAAGGAAGCAAAGGTAATTTTAGGCAAATTAAGCATGGAAAATGTAAAAGTAATATTAACAAATTTCCTTGTCGCGGAATGTCACGCACTTATTATCGGCAGGCTGGGTCATGAATTAGCTAGGAAATGGCTTATAAACTTTTGTTGGGAAATAGAGAGAATTACTGAAGCTGACGAAATCAGAGCAAAAGAAATTATCTACAGGTACTCCGATAAATCTTTTACTTACACGGATGCCACGACATTTGCTGTTATGGAGAGGTTGGGCGTTAAGCGTTGTTTTAGTTTTGACAAACATTTTGAACGATACGGCTTAACTTTTTATAAGTAAAATTTCAGGAGCGCATT
>JAJZSC010000176.1 GCA_021849995.1 Bacillota bacterium
TTCCCCAAGTCCTGCAAACATGATGCATAATATGTGATAATAAAATCAGGGATTTGATGGGATTGTTGACGGATAATGGTTTATTTTAAAGTATGCCTTTGCTAATTCAACAATCTAAGAATTATTTCTAATATGGCTGGGCAACCGGCCATTTTTTGTCCCATAAAAACATGCGTTACATGTATAGTTTATTGAAAGGGAAAGTAATGTTAGAAGAATTTCGGACACACATAATAAATAAGATGAATGTGGTTAAAACCGATCCAAATCTCACAAATGAGGAAAAAGACAAACGAATAATTCAACTGGCAAGGATCCTTTGAAAGGCATTTTTAGAACATCGTTTTCCTGAATACTTTAAAACTACTCAGTTAGATGATATATTATAACAATTATAAAACTAAGGCAGAAGCAAAATTATCGGCATTACCATGGATGACAAGCCGCCGAACGTTTTATTAATAGGCTCAGACATATTTTCCTCCATAATTAATAAAAGATTTCATTACTTATTATCCCCATTAGTGAACTTATTAATCTACTGGGTTTAGTATTTTTACTAAACTTGCCACCTTTTACTTGATTAATTATTTTCCATGTTAAACTCTTTATTAACGAAAGGAAGTGATTGTCAAAATGACAGCAAATAATTTAACCAATT
Source organism: Bacillota bacterium (assembly GCA_021849995.1). Lineage (GTDB taxonomy): Bacteria > Bacillota > Desulfitobacteriia > Desulfitobacteriales > Desulfitobacteriaceae > JAJZSC01. The sequence goes on from JAJZSC010000176.1 coordinate 662, forward strand.
TTATTACCATTACGGAAACTATCAAAGCATTAATTGGTCCAGAAGTATCAGTAGGAATCAGTGATAGGGAAAAATATATTTATTATATTCCTGGCGAAACCTTAGATTTAAAAATTAAAAATGGTGACCCCATCAAAAGTGGAAGCATCGCCTATAAAACACTACAGTCTCAGAAAAGGGTGGTTGCTAAAATTGATAGTACCAATTATGGTATTGGTTATATTGGAATGGGAGCTCCACTTTATGATGATGGAAAATTAGTTGGTACAATCGGATTATACGAACCAACAACTACTCAAGATACTTTGATTGACGACTCCCGCAGATTAGATTCTGCCTTGGAAACAATCAGTCAAACCTCTGATGAATTAGTCGCTACATCAGAGCAATTGGCTGCTACGGCAACAAATTTATCCTCACAGGCCCAGGATATTAATTCAAATATCCAAACCACAGACAGTGTGCTCAATTTAATTAGAGAAGTGGCGTCTCAAACTCACCTGTTGGGGCTAAATGCTGCCATAGAAGCAGCCCGGGCGGGAGACACAGGAAGGGGGTTCAATGTGGTGGCAGAAGAAATAAGAAAACTGGCAAACCGTACAAACAGCTCTATAAAAGAAGTCACCCAAACCCTTGAAATGATAAAGTCTACCGTTAACGATTTAACTGAGCAAACATATCAGATCGCTGCGGTTTCTGAACAGCAAACGGCTTCAGTCGAAGAAATATCAAGCTCATCACAGCAAATATCGTTAATGTCCCGTGAGCTTAGTGAACTCGCCGAACAGTTGGTAAAGTAATTTTGGGCATTTCTTATCCCTAAAAACTACATATATCTCCTTTGAAGAGAAGAATTTCTTAATGCTATATCCACAACCAGAATTGCTCTGTTTATATGGCAAATATGGGTCTAAAATATTATGGCATTTGAAGGAATAGGATCAATAGCTGATAGCGCCACTTTATTATACTTCTTATACGGGGTTATAAGAAAGCCAACGAATACGTGAAAAATATGAAAAAATTTCTAATGAAAACAAACAAGGTCAACGGTAACTTGCAGTAATGACAGTCCCATGGCTATAGACATCCCCGATAATTTCGGGGGGTTCTTTTTATTGCAACCAGACTTTGCAATTAAAGGCAACCTCGTCCGGTTATACTTCAACCAGGTAAGACTTATTTACTTGAATAATATAATTTTCATTGCTAAACTTTAATAAATAAACTGAAGGGGTGAACAAATGACAACAAGTCCAAGCAAATTAGTTACAATCGCAGATACTATTAAAAATTTACAGCAGCAGCTGACTGCCACATCAACCAATTTATCCATGCAGGCACAGGATATTAAATCAAATATCCAAACCACAGACATTGTACTCAATCTAATTAGAGATGTGGTATCTCAAACCCACCTGTTGGGAGTCAATGCTGCTATAGAAGCAACATGGGCTGGAGACACCGGAAAGGGGTTCAATGTTGTAGCCGAAGAAATAGAAAAACTGACAAACCGTACAAACAGCTCTATAATAGGAGTCACCCAAACACTCAAAATGATAAAGCATACCGTTTCTGATTTAACTGAACAAATATATCAAATTACTGCCGTTTCGAAACAGCAAACTGCTTCAGTCGAAGAAATATCAGGTTGAATAAAGCATATATCTTTAATATCCGGTGAGCTTAGTGAACTCGCAGAAACAGCTGGTAAAGTAATTCTCGACTTTGGTGATTTTTCTCTCTAAATGTAAAGTACAGTGTTACTATAGCATTGCACCCCCTGGCCTGAATAGTCAGGGGGTTACTATTGAAAAAGTATCAGAAGGTTACGATACCTAAGTTCTCAAAAACCTGATTCTTTGCGTTTTGCCTCATCGGCGTCCTAGGGTTATTATTTGGAGCCTTTATAATAAAATTCTCGTATTGTGAATCACCAACTTTCCTCCTTTACCTGCTGGTGGTAGCGGAAGAAGTGCCAAAGAAAGATTAAACGATGGAATGTATTGTACTTTAGTCCCTATTAACGAGATTAAGCAATGGCTTGTACTATTAGATGTTGACTACCTGCAAAGGGAATGGGATTCTTGGCTATTAGAAAAAACAAAGGGTGTCCTTTGTGAACTAATTTAATCAGTATTCAGAAGAATGGTAGAGACAGGGAAATCAATAATAGTTGTGCTTTACTTCATGAAAGAGAGATATCTTTTATTAAGCAATAATGCTCTCTAGAAGGGAAGCATTATTCTTTCAAAATCTTCTAACTAAATATAGAGGTATATTTCCTTATCCTGCCGCTTTAAAACACGTAAGGAAGCTAAGCAGGCCATTTTTGAGTACAATGTTTTTTATATCCGGCATCGGCGACACTCCAGGCTGGGATACTTGACGCCTTTGGGATTCAGATGTTAATTTAGGTAAAAAGAAGCGGACAAGGTTGCATAGCAAAAGGGTGCCTCCGTCAATGGGATGGGAGGCGAATAATTTCATAAAAATCCGTGAATTTTAAAGCAACATGCAGTTTGATGTGTCTATTTTATCTGGGACAGCTCAATGCCGAAAAAAGGAATGAATCATGAGCAAACGGAGAAAGAATTTCATACCCGCGTTCAGATTTGACTGGCTTACTCCTTTATTTGATCCTTTCCTTAGGTTAACAATGCGTGAGTCTACATTTAAGCATAGTTTGGTGAAAGAGGCCTCTTTTCAGGAGAATAACCGTGTTCTAGACCTTGGGTGTGGTACCGGAACACTTGCTATCCTTATAAGACAAGCCTGGCCTTCGGCGGAAGTGATTGGTATAGATGCAGATGAACAGATCTTACAAATAGCCAGATCTAAGATTAGGAACGCTGGTTTGAACATTACTTTAGACAAAGGAATGGCGCCTAACCTTCCATATGCAGATGAATCATTTGACCTAGTTGTATCAAGCTTGTTTTTTCACCACCTAACACGGGAAAATAAGACTCTGACTTTGAACGAGGTGTACCGTATCCTGCGACCAACTGGCCACTTACTCTTAGCGGATTTTGGACAGCCCGACAATATCATGATGCATTTGGTTTCGTTGGTCATGAGGAACTTTGAAGAAGCAGCAGACAATTACAAAGGCCTACTACCAAAAATGATCCGTGATGCTGGATTCGTCCAAGTACAAACAGTTGCTCAGTATTCGACCTTGTTTGGTACATTGTGTTTATATAAGGGGTACAAGCCGATCTAAAAATTCGGCACAACACTTAACACTTCGGACTGGTTGCGTAGTTGCCCGAAAAAAGACTGCCTTGTACCCGGTTTGATGGACATATAAAAATACCAGTACGTTTCTCAGGATCACATGCAACAATAACTTTCTTACCCTCTAGCTCCGGATTCTTGGCTACATGGCAAACTGCTATAAAAACTATCAGCATCTGTCAACACTATTACCCTTTTCAAGAATATTCCCCCTTCCCCCCAGAAAACATGTATTCCGCTTCCTGTTTTATTATTGGTTTTTTTAGTTAATACAGCATATATGGGCCTTTGAAAATAAATTCAAAAGGCTACGCAGAAGTATACGTAGCGGTAAAAAAAGACTACACGATGGAATCTATTATGCATTGATCCCTATTAACGAGATTAGGCAATGGTTTATACTATTAGATATTGATTACCTTCAAAAGGAATGGAGATCTTGGAGATCAAAAAAAAAGACACAAGAGCGTGTATGACATCGTGAAGGCTGGAGATTAATAACAACCTTATTTTAAACTTCTGGTGGAGAGTGTCATTGTAGAAACACAAAAAGTTTTTGATAAAAGTGGGGTTGTCTCTAAAAGGTATACTTGCAATATGCACGGGGAGCAGATTACTTGTTCACAAGTCTTATCAATAAGTAGTTATCCGAGATAACCACATTTTTTAGGTGTTCCTTTTATAACTTAACCAACATTTTTAACATACTTAAAACGTTCTGATTTTTAACCTTATAGACCAGTTTTTTGCCAAGACAGTTGCTGCAAACGAATACTTCCGGCTTCACCTATAATAAAGCGTGTATATTTGTTGCTTCCAAGAAGGAGGGTGATAAAGCAGGAAATAGCTATAGCAGCTAATGGGTCGAGGACAACTAGTAGATAGCCCGGGATAGCCTGGTTCCACAAATAGAAAGTATGCAAAAGAAATAACACTGCAGGGTGCATTAAATATATTCCAAGAGAGTTGGCAGACAAAACTTTTATAAATACCTTCAAAGACCCGCGCCTTTCCATGACAGATGACAACCAGAATAGTATTGCAATTATAGAAAGACTATAGATGTAAATACTGGGTTTAAAAACACTGACTGTCAAATTCCAGGATTGCCCCAGGTAACGATAAAAGAAGAAGTATTCGCCTATAACGATTCCAGCACTAAAAAGCAATACAATCCCAATCAAGCATAGATGTTCAGAAATCCATTTTCGGCATACGTCCAGATGGAATCCACAAAACCCACCCAGCAAGTAAAAAGGCAAATATGAAAATAACAGGTGATTCTTATATTTAAGCAGCCAACCTGTAATACCTGCCCATGGCGTGCCTGCAACTAGATTAAGTAAGTTGGGTCCCTGTGTTTCCAAAATGTAATAGTAGATGATGCTTATAAAGAAACCCCCTGCTAGTAAAATTCCTGCCCAAAAACGCCGACGACTTGGTTTAAACATTGAAAGTAATAAAGGGAGAAAAATGTAGAACTGAATAGTCACCACAATATAGTAAAGATGGTTAAAGCCATTCCCATTAATCAAACTATGTAGCCATAAGGTAACAAAACCTAACGGGTCTGACCATGTAACCATGTTGGATAAACTGCCAAGTAATAGATAGATAGCAGTCCATACTGCGTATGGTATAACCAAATTTTTAAGACGACGCTTAAAAAAACGTTCAACGCTGAGTTCCCTATCCTTGTAGCTATAAAAGAAAACCAGACCAGTTACAAACATAAAAACAAATCTACCGTAGCGGAGCATGTTTATTGCCAGCCCCTGAAAGGCATGGCTTATAGGATTAGTTCCTGGGATTGAGAAAAAGTAACCCATGGAATGAATAACTACTATTGTTATTAAACCGAATACCCGCAAATAATCTACTTCTCCAAGGTGTGCTTTGGCCAAGGCTATTAAACTCCTTACTGTTGTGGGTTAATCTGACTCTGATATGGTTGGATATGGCTAAACGGGAAAAACAGGTTCAGAAATTAAATCGATAATTCACTTTAACTATACAGTTAGAATGTGTCAGCTTAATGACACATTTATAGGTATTAGTTGGGAAAATATTAATTTGACGGGTCTGTTAATTTCTGCTTCTCCGGGTATAACCCATAAAGAAATAACAATTTGAAAGTAACTACCAAGGGTAGGCAGTTACCAAGAAAATCCTGTGAGAACTCTTTATCTTATAGGGGTATGGTTTTCCGAGCATTGGAAAATATCGGAAAATGACATGTGTTGTTACTTCATATACATAAAGAACTACTGACTCATTTAAAAGAATGCGAATTCTGCGAATTCTAACGCTACTCGTTAAGCACCAATTAATAACTTATCGTCATAGAGTAGGGTACTTACACGCCAGTGACCGCCCAAGAAAATGACTCCGTAAAAAGATTGCGGAGTCATTTTTATGCAGTCTAATACTAGATTTTACTTTAAATATTGTCTTACCGGCCTACCCCCAGTTCAGTCTAAAACATTCTACAAGTTTTCGAGAAAACGTAAAACCGGGAGATTAAGATTGTCTATTCTTTAATGGCAGTCTTTTTTAGGAGAAGACTCATTATTAGGGCCGTTGCTTTCGTGATTTTTATGTTTACCATGACCGCCGCAGCAGCCGCCGCGGCGTATCATAAAGAACACCACAACCCCAATAAGTAGCCAGCTACCATAATTTTTCAGTAATTCCTCCATATCAATGCCTCCTTCTTTCAAACTGTTTTGTAACCGAGAAAATGCCACATCCTTTCACAACATCGATAGGTGACATGGTATTCCTTCCCCGACTTATTGATATTTCTTCTTAATCCAGGGAATAATCACCGGCATGGTAATGATCATGGTCAGGATGAAAACCCAAATTGCCCCGCCATACCGGGCTGTAGTGACATAGTTACCCCTACTGGTAATCAGAAAAAATGCAGAAGCCAGTGTCAAGGAAATGCCGGTATACCAAAAAGCGCTGACGGTAGTTATCTTGAGTTCACTCATAGTCAATCCTCCTCATGACTTTGCAATATTTTTCATGGACGGTACAAACCTTTTTAGCAGTAGAGTGTTCATGGTTACCGAGAATGAGCTAAGCGCCATAAACAGGGCCGCCAGTTGTGGGCTTACA
>JAJZSC010000177.1 GCA_021849995.1 Bacillota bacterium
GCGTTTATGAACTCAAAGGTCAAACAGGCCCAAAAGGAAGGCGCAGAGGTTAGCGATATCTCTGCAGGTATTTCCGTATCAGTTATTAAAAATGCCCTATTCAAAGTCATACGACTCCGAAGTCCAGAGGAGCTGGGAAAGAAGGTTGTAGTTCAGGGTGGGACTTTCTATAATGATGCAGTTTTGCGTTCTTTGGAACTAATAATTGGTAGGGAAGTAGTACGTCCGGATATCGCTGGGATAATGGGAGCTTTCGGAGCCGCATTAATCGCCAAAGAGCGTTACCAGCAAGGCCAATATACTACCTTGCTGAAGGCTGAAGATTTAAGTGATTTTAAAACGGAAACATCGATGAAACGTTGCAACTTGTGTGGAAACAATTGTGTTGTCACAGTCAAGCACTTTTCCAATGGTGCTGAATTCTATTCGGGTAACAGGTGTGAAAGAGGAGCAGGAAAAGAGTTAGTTAAATCTAATATTCCAAACCTGTTTGAGTATAAATACAAGAGGGTTTTCTCCTATAAATCTTTGCGTGAGGAGGAAGCTCGCAGAGGTACGATTGGAATTCCCAGGGTCCTTAACATGTATGAAGATTATCCTTTTTGGTTCACCTTTTTTACAGAACTGGGTTATAGGGTAGTTATTTCAAAGCGCTCCTCGAAGCAAATCTATGAGTTGGGTATGGACACTATACCATCAGAGTCTGCCTGTTATCCTGCCAAACTAGTGCATGGACATATTTTGGATTTGGTGAATAAAGGGGTCAGAAAGATCTTTTACCCTTGCATCCCGTATAACATCCCTGAAGATTCGGAGGCAGACAACAAATATAATTGTCCGATTGTAACATCCTACCCAGAAACTATTAATGCGAATATGGATACGTTGCGAAACAATCAGATTCTTTTTTACCGGCCGTTTCTACCTATTGATCTGCCTAGCAGAATGCTCAAAAGACTTGTCAAGGAACTCCAGCCTGAGGATTTATCAAAAAGTGAGATTTCCAGAGCACTTGACAAGGCTTATGCTGAACTTGACAGCTATAAAAACGATGTTCGTAAAAAAGGGGAAGAGACATTACGGTATATTGAAGAACAAAATATTAAGGGGATTTTGTTAGCAGGTCGTCCCTATCACATTGACCCAGAGATCAACCACGGTATCCCGGAACTGATTACTTCATTTGGATTTGCAGTTTTATGTGAGGATGCGGTTAGCCATCTGGCCAAGGTGGAGAGACCGCTTAGGGTGGTCGACCAGTGGGTTTATCACTCCAGGATGTACGCTGCTGCTGCTTTTGTCGCCCAAAAAAAGAATGTAGAGCTTATTCAGTTAAATTCCTTTGGTTGTGGTCTTGATGCTGTAACGACTGACCAAGTAAAGGAAATCTTAGATACTTTCGGAAAGATATATACTCTAATTAAAATTGATGAAATTAATAATTTAGGAGCGGCTCGCATTCGAGTGCGTTCTTTGATCGCTGCCATTAATGAACGTGATAAAAGAAATTTTACGCCGGTAAGAGTGCGGGCTAATCCTCCCCGTGCCGTATTCACGGAGGAAATGAAAAACAAGCATACGATTTTGGCTCCGCAGATGTCACCGATTCACTTTCAATTTTTAAAGACAGGATTTGAACTTGCGGGATATAAGATCGAAGTACTGCCTTCTGTAGACAAATCAGCGATAGATGAAGGTTTAAGATACGTCCACAATGATGCCTGTTATCCTGCTATCATTGTTGTGGGGCAATTGATGAAAGCCTTAAAATCAGGCCGGTATGATTTGAATAATACTTCGGTAATTATTACCCAGACTGGAGGAGGATGCCGAGCAACCAATTATATTGCTTTTCTTAGAAAGGCGTTGCAGGATGCTTCGATGGAGCATATCCCTGTTCTCTCCCTTAATGCCTCAGGACTTGAGAAAAACCCAGGCTTTAAACTAACTTTAAAGATGTTCGACAATCTTTTAATGGGACTTATTTATGGGGATCTCTTGATGAGAGTGCTCTATAGAGTTAGGCCTTATGAAAAAGTACCCGGGTCTGCCAACAAGCTCTATGATTATTGGGTTGAAAAATGTCAGGAGTCGTTACGGTCACAAAATAACAAAGAGTTTAAGCAAAACATGTATAGGATTGTCCATGACTTTGACTTATTGGAAATTCATGAGGAGCTGGTTAAACCTAAAGTGGGCGTGGTCGGTGAGATCCTTGTTAAATTCCATCCGACTGCTAATAACAATATTGTTGAGTTGCTGGAGGCTGAGGGAGCAGAAGCAGTAGTGCCAGATCTTACTGATTTTCTTTTATACAGTGCGTTTGACCATAAGATTAAGTATAAGGAACTATCTGGTAGTTTACGAAGTTTTCTATCAGGTCAAATTTTTATTAAAAGAATAGAATCTTACCGGAAGGATATGAAAAAGGCCCTAAAAGCCAGCAAACGGTTTGAGCCGCCTAAATCTATCCAGGAAATAGCGGAAGGTGCAAAGAAACACTTATCATTGGCTAACCAGACTGGAGAAGGCTGGTTTCTTACAGGAGAAATGGTTGAACTCATTCATAGTGGAGTCAATAATATTGTGTGTCTCCAACCCTTTGCCTGTTTGCCAAATCATATCACCGGAAAAGGTATGATTAGAGAGCTTAGGAGATCTTATCCTTTAGCCAATATTGCCCCAATTGATTACGATCCTGGTGCAAGTGAAGTAAACCAATTAAACAGGATTAAGCTTATGCTTTCCGTTGCGGTTGGAAATCTAGAGAAAGAAGCCTTAGAGGAAGTTGAATTCAATAGTTTTCCGCTGCATTTTAATCCTAATTCAACCCATGTGGCCCGTTAATATTTGAGTAAGCGGCAGGCAACTATAAAAAGTTACCTGTCGTTTTTTTGTATCTCAAATTTAAAACAAAATTAAACAAATAGTAATTTTTCCACCCGCAAACCTCGGTATAAGCAGGCATAAAATAATTTGAAGGTTTAGAATAAAGACATATACGAGTTTTGATGTGATAAATCGTTAAGTTGGAAAAAATTTATAGATTCTAGGAAGGTAAGTTTACTCTCTATATCGAATATTCAAATAATTAGATAAATTGAACTTGAGCGGATTGGAAATTACGAGTGAGTGGGGGGTAATAAATGATTCAAAGAATCAGGGTGGGAATTATTGGAGCAGGCAACGGGGGTTCTTCAATTTATAAAACTCTTCAAGCCATAGAACATGTAGAGGTTGTTGTTGTCTGCGATATTTCCGGCAGAGCTCCAGGGATTTTATTAGCACAACAGGATAGTGTTACCACCTGCAACAGCATAGAAGAGCTATGCTCAGCTTCACTTGATGTTATCATAGAGGCGACAGGTTTGACAGAAGTACAACAAAAAATTGAACAGCTGAAATCCAGCTCAACCGCAGTTATGGAGGCTCAAGGCGCAAATCTGATGATGATGGTCATGGAGGAAAAGGAAAAGCTGTCTGAGATAAAGCACTTAAAAGGGCAGTTGGATGCAATACTTAACTCTGTTCAAGAGGCCATTGAAGTTGCAAGTACCGATGGAACAATAATCTATGTGAATCCTTCATTTTGTCGTGTAACCGGTATTTCAGGAGCAGAGCGAATAGGTCAGAATATCTTTGAGGTATCTCCCCAGGGAGCTTTGGCCCGTGTTTTGCGTACTCACGAACCAATCTTTGCACACAGATGCATGGTTGGTGGATGTGAGGTTGAAGTAGTATCAAATGCTTCCCCTATTATCGTTGACGGTAAAATGGAGGCAGGTGTTGTTGTATTCCAGCCTCTCACAGATGTCTATAAAGTGATGGAACAGCTTCAGCAATCGAACAAGGTTATTACCGAACTGCAAAATCGTATTGACCAGATAACGACTAGCTCATTTACATTTGATGAAATCCTGGGCAGCCATCCGGATTTTGAAAAAGCTCTTAATCTTGCGCGCCAGGCCGCAAAAAGCAACTCAACTGTTCTAATTTTAGGGGAAAGCGGAACCGGAAAAGAACTTTTCGCTCATGCTTTGCATAGTGCAAGTGCAAGAAGAGACAAGCCATTCATAAAGGTTAATTGTGCTGCAATACCTGAAACCTTATTGGAGAGTGAGTTTTTTGGACATGAGAAAGGGGCATTTACCGGGGCATTAAAAATAAAGCTTGGCAAGATGGAATTAGCTAATGAAGGGACTATATTCCTTGATGAGATTGGTGATATGAACCCTTACTTGCAGTCTAAACTATTAAGGGTGCTCCAGGACATGGAATTTGAGAGAGTAGGTGGAACCCAGACTATTAAGGTGGACGTACGGATAATAGCTGCCACTAATCGAAACCTTCGGGAGCTTGTCAAGCAGGGAGATTTCCGGGAAGACTTATATTACAGATTAAATGTTGTTGAACTAAGATTACCTCCTTTGCGTAAACACAAAGGAGATATCCTGACCTATGCTCAGTTTTTTATAATGAAGTTTAATCGGAAACTTGGCAAAAGAGTGATAGGGATGACGCCACAGGCAGAACAGCTGCTCCAAAATTATCAATGGCCGGGAAACGTAAGAGAACTTCAAAACGTTATCGAAAGGGCTATGGTATCAGTTGAGGGAGACATGATTTCACATAAGCATTTTCTTAATTTACTTGAACCAGTAGATTCCAAAGAAAGAGAATGTGATGAACCCATCGCTTTAGACGAAATGGAAAAGAGAATGATTCGCTTGGCATTGCAGCGTTATGGAGGTTCAGTCGAAGGAAAGAAGCAAGCAGCTCAAGTTTTAAATATATCTTTGGCGACACTGTATAATAAGCTAAAAACACTGTAAAATTGCTCACTCTTTAAAAAACCAATCTAAGTGGTATTTAGTACAGAGTTATCAACTTAGGACAGAGGTACATTTTGCTTCTGTCTTTTTTCCTTTTTCAAGTTATGTAATTTGGTCGAAGCCAGTTATGTTAATTTTTGTGGAAGCCAGCTATGTAATTTTGTCAAAGCCAGCTATTTTTTCTTCACTCAGTTATGTAGTTTCTCTTCTCTAATTCTGTTTTTTCTTGTTACGATTAAGACTACAAGTTTTATAGATGGATAAGGCAAGAATCATTATTTTGAATGTTGATAAATAGTTTCTAGAATTTATAAAATACTAATTAAATTTGTTGTTCTAATCTGGTTAATAAATTCAGTCTAATCTCTAAACTAGATAACAGTAATAATTGTTAACACTACAAAAACAAAGAGATTAGAACTTCTAAAACAAATAACCAGAAAATATAAATATTTCTGGTTAATCTGGCACAGAATTTGCATTTCTTATTATTCGAAAGAAAAAACTTTCTACCCCAAAGGCTGTTTCTGAATTTTAGGTTTAAAGGAGGGTTACCATCTAGTCTTTAAAAAGATAAAACTGCCTAACTGTTTAAATAAGATTGCGAAAGGTAAAACGGACTAGCCTTAAAAATTAGGCTAGTCCGCTTTACCTTTCGTTTTATTGATCTTGACTTGGCCAGCTTGTTACCCTAAAGGGGTTGACCGCTGACATTATTCGCTCCCTCGCCGTCGATTATAACATCGGCTTCGTTCTTCTGGTCTATCTTTCCAATTTTTCCCGTTTTGGCGATGGTAATGTCAGTATTGGCGTAGAGAGTAATTGTGCTCACGGCAGATTCGTCGTCTATTTCCAGATGAGCCTCGCGCAAGACCTCGGTTCTGTTAAACGTACCCTGGAGGGTAACTACTTTCTCTTTGCTTAAGGTAGCGATCTGAACCTTGGCAAGAGCGGCTCCAGGTAAGGCCGTGACAGTAGCTTGATCAGCCACAAGCACAGGTTGTTCGAAAGTTCCCGCCAACTGCACAGCCAAATCACGGCGAGGCTCCTCCAGTGGGTGTATCCTGGCTATAAGAACGTTGCCAAATGCAGCAGAACCGTCACCGGCATCAAAAATACTCTGCCCAGCGGCTAAAGTGTACTCTATGCTCGTACCGCCGCTGATTTCCACCTTTACTTGGCTCAAAGTGTCCACGATTAATGACTTAGCATTGACATTTTTTAGCTTAAACGTTCCGCTGGCATTTTCCAAGATGACAATGCTTCTTGCTGTTACATTATCTAAAGTCGTAGTACCTTGAGTACCCGGTTCAAGAATAACAGCGCCCTGGACATTGAGATTGCTGAGGCTGGCATTGTTTCCGGCAATATAAATACTATTAGCAAAATCGGCATTTCTTACCGTAACGTTGTTCCCCGTAATTTGCACGTTGTCACTATACTCCGTAGGAGTCCCGCCATCATCAGAGCCCAGGGTCATGCTGTTGGAAGCAAAATTTTCAAAATAGAAAGCTTGCGCCACTTCTGTCTGCGGCACTACGGATTCCCCGCCTAGTATAAGAACTCCTTCTTTTAAAGGAAACAAGAGTTTAGCAAATTCCTTGGTTTTGTCAGGCATTTTGTTAGAGGTTAGAAGTATGGCAGTACCATTTTTTTCGGCCAGCACTGAACCGGTTAGGGCGTCTACTAGATGGCTGTTCTCTCCGTTCGCGACGTAAAGGGAGTTTCCTGTCAGTACCGGAGAAAAGGCAGTTAACACAAGCATATTGGTTTCGAACCTATCAGTTCCCCCCAAACGCTTGGGATTGGGGAGGAATGTTTCTACTGCAGGACTTAAGGCACCGGTACCGCCCAATACGTAGGTTGTTTTGATGAAAGGACTGGAACCTACTAAATAGGCTTTGGTTTTTTCAGATAATTTATCTGGTTCGGACAGCAAAATTGGCATCTGTTTGGCGGCAGCAATAGCTGCGATAGATAGAGCATCGGCATTGCTCCAGGCTGTAGCCACTACGATTTCCTGGGGCATACCTAGCTTGAAGGCGATGTTCGTAGCAGTCTCGAAACGGTCCGCTCCGCCCAAGGAAATAATGTTAATGTTTAGTGCTTTTAACTCATCCAAGACAGGCTGCCGGATAACCCCGATTCCACTCGTGACATAAACGTTGGTCACG
>JAJZSC010000178.1 GCA_021849995.1 Bacillota bacterium
TCTTAGTAACGCTTTTATTCTGGGCATAATCTGCTTTTAAACCTGATGCCAAGGTGATGGAAACCTGGACCCTGCCTACTCCGTCCATTTGTTCTAAATTTTTGACGATTTTTCCCTCAATTTCTTTTTCTAACACACTTATTTTACTAGCCTCTGGATTAGAAATAGAAGGCATCGCTTTTGCAGCTGAGTTATCAGGTATTGAACCATCTTTGGAAAAGAGGATTACCGTAACTGCAATTACAACTATTCCTATCAGAACTATCCATGACTTATCTGCCCACTTACCAAAATTCATCATTATAACCTCCTTCTGTAATTTGAAAAATTTTTCGTAATATCTCGCTCCTATTTCTTTTCTATTAGCAACTAATTTAACTTCGTCAGAACACCTCACTGGTTCTGATTAACAAACACTTTCTCCTTAGGCAATTGCATAAAGACTGATACTTTCTCGCGCACCTCCTCTGCCACTTGTGAAGTCCTTACCTCTTTATCCTTGTTTGATTCCCCTATCACGACAGGTTTAATTGGTTCAATTTCTTGCTTCGAGGCCAAAAGAGTTATCCTTACCGACTCAATTTCTGGCTGATCAGTTATTCCGCCTTGTTTTCCTAGGAATTGAATATCTGCTTTGACATCTTTAACCCCACTTACCCCAACAGCTATAGCTTTAATTTGATTAATCAGGATCTTTCGATATTGTTCCTGAACAGCATTTTGACCGATAGCTGTACCTTGTCCAGCTAATACAGGCAGATCTTGTTGACCGGCCTGACTCCAAGCAGGTATCTCCAAGGCTAAAGGGGCTTTTAGCAAGGAACTTATCGGACTTAAAACTGCTGAAATGACGAATAAACCCATCACTAGTTGAACATAGCCTCTCATAGACTTTTTCGGAAGAAGCATTTCCAAGAAAGTAGCTATAAGTAAAATTACAGCCAAATTCTTAACTAGATTCCGCAATGTTTCCATCCCGACACCCCTAACGCAACATTATGGATAGATTTCCAGAGCCTACTACTACGGCAATGGTTATGAAAAACATTACGGCTACGGATGCTACAGCGCCGAATATATAAATAAGGCTTTTTGCCATATCCTGAAGGCTATCTGCTAAAGCTTTCTGCCCCAAGGGTTCGATCAGAGCGGCAGAAACCCTGAAGGCAAACATCATAGCAATAATCTTGACAATCGGACCAAGACAAATAATCGCAACCGCTATCATTGCTACCAAACCTAAAGCGTTCTTTACCATCAGTCCAGAGGTAACCACCAGTTCCACAGCATCTTTAAAAGCTTTTCCGACCACAGGTATAAGATCAACAGAGTACTTGGCCGTCCGGAGTACAACTCCGTCTGCTACCCCTCCAGTAACCCCTTGGATAGCCATGATCCCGATGAATACAGTCAAGACTATGCCAATGCTTGTTTTCCCTAAAAATTCAAAGAGTCCCGTTAGCTTTGTCAGTTTAAATTGCTCTGAGATATTGTTAAAAAGCTTCAATACTGCACTTAAAAAAAATATTGGCAAAATTATTGTTTTGATCAGCGTCGCTAAAAAGGTTAAACTTCCCATAACTATTGGTTTAAATAGTGCTGCGCTGGTTAAGTTACCCATCGCCAATAATAAAGTGAGCATAACAGGAAACAATGTTTGCATGAACCCAACCATTTGCTCAATTGCGCCTTTGGCAACATCCACAGCTATTTGAAACGAGGCAAGGGCTATCCCTAGAAGTACTAAGTAAGTAAGTGCCTGAGACATCTTTCCGACGCTTCCCCCAAAGGAATGTTGCAGCTGCTGTAGAATCGCGCATAATACTGCTAGCACCAGCAACTTACCAATAAGGGGAGCATTTCTGAGGATTTCGTTGCCCAGTAGTTTAAGTAGACTTTTCCCTATATTCTCTGGACTTAAATCCAGCTTTCCTTGCTTTAGGTCTTCAAAAATTCTGGCTAGAGAAAATCCTGGCAGGGAACTTTGGACATCGGCATCAATTTTTTCCAAAAAACCTTTGACCTGAGATAGATCCACCTGGTTTGCTATATCGGCGGAACTACCACTCAAACTTTGTGGATCTTGTGAACCAGCTAGTACTTGAGGAGAAGTTGTCCAACACAACACGAAAAAAAGAAAGAATAGAATTAGACGTCTCAAATATCTCACCTCACGGAATTAGCCTGACTAAAGACTCGAGAATTGCCACTATGATAGGAATTGCCAGAACCAAAACACTCACCTTAGCCGCTATTTCCACTTTTGTTGCAAGAGCATTTTCACCGGCATCACGGCAGATCTCAGCACCAAACTCGGCTAAATATGCTATCCCTACAATCTTTAGCACGATCAAAAGGTAGTAAGAACTTATATTAGCTTGATCAGCCAGATTTTGCAGCAAATCAAGAATAAGCTTGACCTTACCCAGTATTAGAAGAAAGATAGTTACTCCGGCCAGGATTGTCAGTTGCAGGGCAATTTCTTTGTTAATTTGCTTTAGAACCACTCCTATAACAGTGACTATCAAGGCCAATCCGACAATCTGCCATATCTCCACGCTCAGGCCTCCCTAGTAAAGCTTAAATACGCTCTTGACCAAGGTAAACAGATCGTATACTCCCTGCACTAAGATAGTAAGGACCACTATCATCCCGGTTAGAGCTACAAAATGGGCCTGTTCTTTTTTTCCTATTCCGTCCAGAACCATTGCTAATACCGCTACTATGAACCCAATTCCAGCTACCTTAAGAATCAAATCAATATTCATTATCCCTTACTCCCTTCGTCTAGATTAGAAATATTACTGCAGCAATCCCACTCATGAATCCCAGATATGACCACATCTTAGCCTGTTTCTCAGCCCAAGTACTGACTTGTTCTTTCAATAGGGATACCTGCTGCTGAACAAGTTGGATCTGCTTGTGCTGTTCTTGGCGGTCAGAACGTCCAAGCCCCTTGCCAATGTCCCGTATAACCTGCCAGTCTTCGGGTTTCAAACAAAAACTGCGGTCTAGGCTCTTTATAGTCTGATTCCACGCGTATCCTGCCGCTTCACCCCTTTTTAGGCGTTCTTCAAGCTCGCCGAAAAAGTCCCTCCAGGAATCATCTGTACGTTCCTTTAGATTGGCGAATGCTTCAGGTAGTGGTGTTCTTCCCCAGAGTATCTCCGTGTCCAACAACGCTAACGCTGTAAGAAACTGGCGGAGTTCAACAGGTCTCTTGCGAATACGATTTGCAATTATTAAACCTAGACCCCCTGACCCAACAACAAGGCAAATTGATGCGAAAACTAACACTGGACCTCACTCCTTGTCTTTGGAAATACTTCTTTGCCAGTATTAAGATCATAAACCACTTCTACTGTCCCTGCGCCTTTTCTGCGACTAAGTACTACCAACCTTTCGAAAACTCCATCCTCAAACAAAGGCCTCAGTGCCGGCCGTTTTCTCGCTTCTTCTAGGGTACTTGCATGTGCAGTGCTGATTATTTTCACTCCTGTCCGCAAAGCGTCACGAACGGCAGTTACATCATCAGGATGACCAAGTTCGTCCATAGCAACAATTGTTGGGGACATTGCTCTAATCAAGATGGCTAAGCCCTGTGCTTTAGGGCATCCATCCAGTACATCTGTCCGGGGGCCTAAATTATATACTGGATTACCTTGCCAAGAACCAGCTAGTTCCCCACGCTCATCTATTACACCAACTGTTTGTCCTGTAATTCCTAAATGAGGTACCCCTTCGCTTAATGAGCGGATTAAGTCACGCAACAAAGTGGTTTTACCGGCCCGCGGAGGTGAAATTAAAAGAGTATGTTTAAACTCACCCTTACTGTCAGTTAAGCTTGGCAACAATTCGATTGCCCTACCTATTACTGCACGGGCAATCCTCAAGTTAATTCCGGAAATATGCTTAAGAGTTTGGATTTGTCCCTTATTCAGCACTACTTCACCTGTTATTCCTACCCTATGGCCCCCCGGCAAAGTCAAAAAACCTTGTCTGAGTTCCTCCTCCGCCGCATAAATAGAACTTTGTGTCATACGTTCAAGAGTCTGTACTATATCCTCTCTAGCAACCCTGTAACCCTTATCAATACTGCTTGGATTTCCCTGAGAATCTAAAAACACGTCCCGGTCAAATGTCCTTATTAAAAGCGGTTGTCCTATGCGTAACCTGATCTCTTCAACTTCAGTAAATGGTATATATCGAATGGAGTTTAGGACATTTTTCACTTTTTCTCCAAACCAAGATGAAATTTCGTACCATTTACTCTCCCATTCATGACCCATATTCTTCGCTTGTCCCGAATTTCCCATATTTCCCATGTTTTCAGCTTTTCCAGAATAGCTCTGATTCTCGGGACGTTTTAAAACAGTTGTAAGAGGCTTTGGCTTTAATTGATAATGTAAAGACACGGCTGTATGTCCCCCTTTGTTAGATAGGTATGTCCAACTGCAGCTTTTTAGACATTCTTTCTAAGCTGTAACCACAAGTTTTTGCCCAAATTAAAAAGATGCCCTTGTATAACCAGAAGGCATCTTCGTACCAGATCTTCATTGTGGACAAGTATCTACTATCCTACAACTGTATCAAAACAGGTAAAATCATCGGCCGGCGTCGTGTTTTCTCCCAGAAATAATTGCTGAGGCTTTCATAGATGGAAGATCTGAGCACTCCCCAATCTACACTTTGTTGATGAGTACCGGCCTCAAAAATTTTAACTACTAAACTCTTGGCCCCATCTACCAACTCTCCTGCTTCTTTCATGAAAGTAAACCCGCGGGAAATTATATCAGGACTGGAGGCAAGTGATAAAGTTTGACCTTTTGCTAAGGCACATACCACTACTACCACACCGTCTTGGGCTAATTGCTTGCGGTCTCTTAAAACAATTTGACCAACATCCCCTATACCTAATCCGTCAACATAAACACTTCCAGATTCTACTCTTTCCTCAATAGCCATCTTTTCCGGTGTTAGAGTCAGCCTGGAGCCTAATTGAGTTATTGCAATAGTATTATCTTCATAACCCAGCATATTCCCTAACTTCTTGAACGCTGCCTGATGGCGAACCTCACCATGATGCGGTATTAAGAAACGCGGATTAGTGAGCCTGATGATAAGCTTGATTTCCTCTTGGCTGGCATGTCCGGAAACGTGTACATGCCCCAATTCTTTATCTATCACTTCCGCCCCAATCTGATAAAGGTGGTTAATAGTCCGACCGATTAGCTTTTCATTACCGGGAACTGGTGTTGCAGCAATAACTACTAAATCTTTAGGCAGCACAGTAATTTGTCGATGGCTGCCTGTTGCCATCCTGGTCAAGGCTGCCAAAGGTTCTCCCTGACTGCCAGTTGTGAGTACGAGCAACCTGGCAGGGGAGATATTTCCAACTTCTGAACTGTCTATCAACATATCCGAATCAGGTAATTTCAGATAACCAAGTTCTAGAGATGTATTTACTACCTGCTCCATACTTCTACCAACCACACATACCTTGCGACGAAGCTCATAAGCAGCATCGATTGCTTGCTGAATGCGGTGAACATTCGAAGCAAAAGTTGCCATAATGATCTTTCCTTCTGCTCTGCCGAACCAATCCCTTAAGGTTTTTCCAACTGTTTTCTCAGACATGGTGACTCCGGGTCGTTGAGCATTGGTAGAGTCACACATTAGAGCCAGAACTCCTTCTTTTCCCCACTCAGCCAAGCGCCCTAAGTCCATCCCATAATCATCAATTGGGGTATAATCGACTTTAAAATCCCCGGTATAAATAACCCTTCCGGCAGGGCTTAGCAACGAGAATCCAACCGCATCAGGGATGCTATGAGTAACCCTGAAAGCCTCAACCTCGAACTCTCCGGCCCTTACTGGCACTCCAGGTTTTAACTGGTGAAACAGTGAATCAGGATAGCTTGTCCTCTCTCTAAGCTTAGCTTTCACAAGTCCAAGCGTAAGCTTGGTTCCATAAACAGGAATGTTTAGTTTAGGCAAAATAAATGGAAGACCACCGATATGATCCTCATGACCATGTGTAATGAATAACCCTTTAATCTTTTCCTTTTTCTTCTCTAAATATGAGATGTCTGGGATGACAAGGTCTATTCCCAGTAACTCATCATCAGGAAACTTTACTCCCCCATCGATAACCACAATAGATTCGCCATATTCAAACACTACTAAGTTTTTTCCGATCTCCCCTGTCCCACCCAATGGTATGATACTTAGCTTCATAACCAACCGCCTTCCTTCGCAAGACGGGCAGGTACAAAGAATTTGTTTGATAGCATAAAAAAACCTCCCCGGCAGCCTGATAGAGAATATATACCCTAATCATGCCCCGATGGAGGAGTTTTATGTGTAAGTTATTGTATCTTAATATTAAGCGCGTTGAACGTAACTTCCAGTTCTAGTATCAATAATTAATGATTCTCCCTCATTTACAAAAAACGGAACCTGAACTATAGCACCTGTCTCCAGAGTAGCAGGCTTGGATCCGCCGGTAGCGGTATCTCCTCTAACGCCTGGTTCGGTCGCTACTACTTTGAGTTCAACAGTATTTGGCAGATCAACTCCAATAACATTGCCATTAAAGAGCAATACACCAACATTCATGTTTTCCTTAAGCCACTTTATGCCATCTTCCAACTGAGCCTCAGTGAGTGATGTTTGCTCATAACTTTCGTTGTCCATAACTATAAAATGGTCTCCATCTTTATAGAGATACTGCATTTCCCGACGCTCAACATGGGCTTTAGGTACTTTTTCACCGGCGTTAAACTTTCTTTCAACAACCCCGCCAGTTTTAACGTTCTTAAGCTTTGTTCTTACGAACGCTGCACCTTTACCAGGTTTAACGTGCTGGAACTCAATAATTGTAAATACATCACCATCAAGTTCAATTGTAAGTCCTGTTTTAAAATCATTAGAAGAAATCATAATTCCTTTGTCC